>NZ_JBSVXD010000062.1:0-29079 GCF_054070755.1 Pseudomonas sp. SDO5591_S426
TTAACCCCTTTAGGAGCTGCCGAAGGCTGCGATCTTTTGATTTTAGGAGGAAAAACATGCGTGTCTGGATCGATGCCGACGCCTGCCCCCGGGCGGCCAAGGATCTGGTGGTGAAGTTCGCCCTCAAGCGCCGCTTTGAAGTGGTGCTGGTGGCCGGACAGCCGCAGATCAAGCCGGGGTTGGCGCTGGTTAAGCTGATCGTGGTGCCCAGTGGCCCGGATGCCGCCGATGACTATCTGGTGGAGCACGCGGTCCCTGGTGAATTGGTCATTTGCAGTGATGTGCCGCTGGCCGACCGTCTGGTGAAAAAGGGCGTTGCGGCGCTGGACCCACGGGGCAAGGAATTCGATGCGCAGAACATGGGCGACCGGTTGGCGGTGCGCAACCTGTTCACCGATTTGCGCGAGCAAGGGCAGATGAGCGGCGGCCCGGCGCCGTTTGGCGAGCGCGAGAAGCAGGCGTTTGCCAATGCGCTGGATCGGATCCTGACCCGCTTGTCGCGCAAAGCCTGAAAAGATCGCAGCCTTCGGCAGCTCCTACAGGTGTACGGCAATCCCTTGTAGGAGCTGCCGAAGGCTCGGGCCGCGATCGGACGATCTTTTGATCTTGTTTTTTACTCGTCGTTTTCGTGGGTCAGTTCGAGCACGCGATCTACCAGTTTGTTGATCCCGCCCGCTGCTTCACTGATCGTTTGCGCCAGCATGTACGCCGGGGTGCTTACCAGTTTGCGTGCCTTGTCTTCGACGATGTCGCTGACGGCGCACTCTTTATGAGTAGCGCCCATCTTGTTCAGCGCTGCCGCCGTGTCGGTATCGTTGCCGATGGTGCAGGTAACGCCGGGGCCGTAGATTTTCGCCGCCAGTGCCGGCGAGATGCAGATCAGGCCGACCGGTTTGCCGGCCTCGGCGAACGCTTCGGTCAGGGCCAGGACATCCGGTTGTACGGTGCAACCGGTGCCTTCGATGGCGAAGTTGGAGAGGTTCTTGGCCGAGCCGAAACCGCCGGGAATGATCAGCGCATCGAAGTCTTCGGCGTCTGCTTCGCGGATGTCCTTGATCTCGCCACGGGCGATGCGCGCCGACTCCACCAGCACATTGCGCGACTCGGGCATTTCTTCGCCGGTCAGGTGGTTGATCACGTGCAACTGCGCGATATTCGGTGCGAAACACTGCACCTGCGCGCCACGCTGGTCCAGGCGCAGCAGGGTAATGACGCTCTCGTAGATCTCGGCGCCGTCGTACACGCCACAACCGGAAAGGATCACTGCAACTTTTTTGCTCATGGGCTTTTCTCCAGATTCATGGCGTTAAATGTCCACTAATTTGTCACTCGTTGCCATAGGGTTAATTCGCGGCTACACATAGCATCTGTCCTCAAGATTCCGATCAGGGCGCGTCATGGACTTCATTCTGTATGCGGTGCCGTTTTTCTTTGTGCTGATTGCCGTCGAATTGCTGGCCGACCGTTGGCGCGGGGTCAGCAACTATCGGGTGGCGGACGCGATCAACAGCATCAGCACTGGCGTGCTCTCGACCACCACGGGCCTGCTGACCAAGGGCGTGGGCCTGATGACCTATGCGTTTGCCCTCAAACATCTGGCGCTGTTCGAGCTTTCGGCCAACAGCGTGTGGGTCTGGGTGTTTGCCTTCGTCTTTTATGACTTCTGCTACTACTGGCTGCATCGCATGGGCCACGAGCGCAACATCCTCTGGGCGGCGCATTCTGTGCACCACCAGAGCGAGGACTACAACCTCTCCACGGCGTTGCGCCAGACCAGTACCGGGTTTCTGTTGAGCTGGATTTTCTACCTGCCCATGGCGGTCGTCGGCGTGCCGTTGCTGGTGTTCGTCAGTGTTGCGGCGTTGAACCTGCTGTACCAGTTCTGGGTGCATACGCGGCACATTCCCAAGCTCGGCTGGTTCGAGTGGTTCTTCGTCACGCCATCCAATCATCGGGCCCACCATGCACAGAACGCTCTCTACATGGATCGCAACTACGGCGGGGTGTTCATTATTTGGGACCGTCTGTTCGGCTCGTTCCAGGAAGAAGACGACAACGAACCGGTGATTTTCGGCGTGACCACGCCGCTGGCGAGCTGGAATCCGATATGGGCGAACGTGCAGTTCTACGCGCAGTTGTGGGCGGATGCGCGACGGACGGAAAGCACCTGGGACAAGCTGCGGATCTGGTTCATGCGTACCGGTTGGCGACCGGCGGACGTGGCGGCGAAATACCCGATGAACAAGCCGGATTTGAGCCAGTTCCGCAAATTCGAAGTGCCGCTGGACGGGCGTCAGCAGCTCTACGTGCTGTTGCAGTTCTGCGTCTACATCGCGCTGGGCAGCTATCTGATGAACCTGGAGTCGAGCCTGCCGACCGCCGCCCTGGTGTTGGGCTGGAGTGCAGTGGCGCTGGGATTGTTTGTCTTGGGCGTGGCCCTGGAGAATCGCCCGTGGGCGTTGAAGCTGGAGCTGCTGCGGCTGGCGTCGAATGTGCCGCTGGTGTGGCTGGCGCCGCTGGTTGGGCTGTGGCCGGTCAGCGCGGTGGGCTGGATCGGCCTGCTCAGCTACAGCCTGCTCAGCGGGATCGGTCTCTATTGCTGTAGAAACCGATTCACTCGACTGGCTTAGTTTCGCCGGTCTTGGCCTGTTCGGCCTTCAGGGCTTGCTCATCGGCGTAGATTTGTTTGGCCAGGCGGGCGTTCTTGAAGCGCCGGCGCAGCCACAGGCCCAGGCCGAGGAGCAGAAGGGCGCCGAGGACCCATAGCTCGTATTTCTTGATGCTGCCCAGCATGCCTTCCAGCACCGCGCCAAAGTGATAGGCGGCGGCCGCCAGCGCGGTGGCCCAGATCGCCGCGCCAATCCCGTTGAGCAACAGGTAGCGTCCCGGTGGATAGCCCGACAGGCCGATCGCCACCGGCATCACCGTGCGCAGGCCGTAGACGAAGCGGAAGCTCAGGACCCAGATGTCCGGGTGCTTGCGGATATGTTCCAGCGCCCGGTCACCCATCAACTGCCAACGCGGCTTGCGTGCCAGCAACTTGCGCCCGTGCTTGCGTCCCAGGAAGTACCACAGCTGATCACCGGCATAACTGCCGCAGAACGCCACGACCACCACCAGGTTGATGTCCATGTAACCACGGAACGCGAGGAAGCCCGCGAGCACCAGAATGGTTTCGCCTTCGAAGAATGTGCCGAGGAACAAGGCAAAGTAGCCGAAGTCATGCAGAAATTGTTGGAGCATTGTCTGGGTGCTGGCGAAATGAACGCGCAGCCTAACCCTTCGGACACATTCAGGAAAGTGTCCAAATGTGTCTCGACGTGAACATTTCCTACAACGACAATGGAATGCGGCTACACGTCGCAGTGTGCGCACAACTGTCATCTGTTCGTCATAATGGCCGCTTATAACTGTCACGCTCGCCCGTCTGCGCGGGCTCAGGAGTCTGCCGTGAGCTTTACCCCCGCCAACCGTTTGTTCCCTGCAACCCGCCTGCGCCGTAACCGTCGTGACGATTTCTCGCGTCGACTGGTCCGTGAAAACGTGCTGACCGTCGATGACCTGATCCTGCCGGTGTTTGTGCTGGACGGTGAAAGCCGTCGTGAAGCGGTGGCCTCGATGCCAGGCGTCGAACGGATGACCATCGACCTGTTGCTTGAAGAAGCGGCCAAATGGGTCGAGCTTGGGATTCCGGCGCTGGCACTGTTCCCGGTGACGCCGTCGGAACTGAAGTCGCTGGACGCCGCCGAAGCCTGGAACCCGGAAGGCATCGCCCAACGCGCCACCCGTGCCTTGCGCGCGCAGTTCCCTGAGCTGGGTGTGATCACCGACGTCGCGCTGGACCCGTTCACCACGCACGGTCAGGACGGCATTCTCGACGAAGAAGGCTATGTGCAGAACGACATCACCGTCGACGCACTGGTCAGGCAAGCCTTGTCCCATGCCGAAGCCGGCGCTCAGGTGGTGGCCCCGTCGGACATGATGGACGGCCGCATCCAGGCGATCCGCGAAGCCCTCGAAGTGGCCGGTCACGTCAATGTGCGGATCATGGCTTATTCGGCGAAGTACGCCAGCGCCTATTACGGGCCGTTCCGCGATGCGGTCGGTTCGGCGCTGAACCTGGGCAAGGCCAACAAGGCCTCCTATCAGATGGACCCGGCCAACAGCAACGAAGCCCTGCACGAAGTGGCGGCGGACTTGTCAGAAGGCGCAGACATGGTCATGGTCAAGCCAGGCATGCCATATCTGGACATCCTTTGCCGGGTCAAAGAAGAATTCAAAGTGCCGACTTTTGTTTATCAAGTCAGCGGCGAATACGCCATGCACATGGCGGCGATCCAGAATGGCTGGTTGAGCGAAGGGGTTATCCTCGAATCCCTGACCGCCTTTAAACGTGCAGGCGCTGATGGCATCCTGACGTACTTTGCCGTTCGTGCCGCTCAATTGTTACGAGAGCAAAAATAGCCCTCCCAGGAACATGTGATGAATACCGAAGGACTCGCTGAAGTTGCCGTACAAGACGCTCAACCCGTGGTCGAGCAAATCGCCGAAACCCCGCCGGAGCTGGAGCCTGCTCCACCCGCGGTGGTAGCCGAAGCCGCTGTGGCGGCACCGGCGATTGCCATTCCCGGTCTGGATGACAGCAGCCTGTACATCCACCGCGAGCTGTCGCAACTGCAGTTCAACATCCGCGTGCTGGAACAGGCGCTGGACGAGTCCTATCCATTGCTGGAGCGGCTGAAGTTTCTGCTGATCTTCTCCAGCAACCTGGACGAGTTCTTCGAGATTCGCGTCGCCGGCCTGAAGAAGCAGATCACCTTCGCCCGTGAACAGGCGGGCGCCGATGGCCTGCAACCGCATCAGGCGCTGGCGCGCATCAGCGAACTGGTGCACGGTCACGTTGACCGTCAGTACGCAATCCTCAACGACATTCTGTTGCCGGAACTGGAAAAACATCAGGTCCGCTTCATCCGTCGCCGTAACTGGACGACCAAGCTCAAGACCTGGGTCCGTCGCTATTTCCGCGACGAGATCGCGCCGATCATCACCCCGATCGGTCTCGACCCGACGCACCCGTTCCCGTTGCTGGTGAACAAGAGCCTGAACTTCATCGTCGAGCTCGAAGGCATCGACGCCTTCGGTCGCGATTCGGGTCTGGCGATCATCCCGGCACCGCGCTTGCTGCCGCGCATCATCAAGGTGCCGGAAGAAGTCGGCGGCGCGGGCGATAACTACGTGTTCCTGTCGTCGATGATCCACGCCCACGCCGATGACCTGTTCCAGGGGATGAAAGTCAAGGGCTGCTACCAGTTCCGCCTGACCCGTAACGCCGACCTGGCGCTGGACTCCGAAGACGTCGAAGACTTGGCCCGTGCCCTGCGCGGCGAGCTGTTCTCGCGTCGCTACGGTGATGCGGTGCGGCTTGAAGTGGCCGACACCTGCCCGAAACACCTGTCCGATTACTTGCTCAAGCAGTTCAACCTGAGCGAGACCGAGCTGTATCAGGTCAACGGTCCGGTGAACCTGACGCGGCTGTTCAGCATCACCGGTCTGGATAGCCAGCGTGAACTGCAATACCTGCCGTTCACCCCGCAGATCCCGAAACTGCTGCAAAACAGCGAGAACATTTTCAGCGTGATCAGCAAGCAGGACATCCTGTTGCTGCACCCGTTCGAGTCGTTCACCCCGGTGGTCGACCTGCTGCGCCAGGCCGCCAAGGACCCGCATGTGTTGGCGGTGCGCCAGACGCTTTACCGCTCCGGCGCCAACTCGGAAATCGTCGATGCGCTGGTGGATGCGGCCCGTAACGGCAAGGAGGTCACCGCGGTGATCGAATTGCGTGCCCGGTTCGACGAAGAATCCAACCTGCAACTGGCCAGCCGTCTGCAAGCGGCCGGTGCGGTGGTGATCTACGGCGTGGTCGGCTTCAAGACCCACGCCAAGATGATGCTGATCCTGCGTCGCGAGGCCGGCGAAATCGTGCGTTACGCGCACTTGGGCACGGGTAACTACCACGCCGGCAACGCCCGCCTGTACACCGACTACAGCCTGCTGACCTCCGACGACGCTTTGTGCGAAGACGTCGGCAAACTGTTCAGCCAGTTGATTGGCATGGGTAAAACCCTGCGCATGAAGAAACTGCTGCATGCGCCGTTCACCCTGAAAAAGGGCATGCTCGACATGATTGCCCGCGAGACCCAGTTCGCCCTCGACGGCAAACCGGCGCACATCATCGCCAAGTTCAACTCGCTGACCGATCCGAAGATCATTCGCGCGCTGTACAAGGCCAGCCAGTCGGGCGTGCGCATCGACCTCGTCGTGCGTGGCATGTGCTGCCTGCGACCGGGCATCGCCGGGGTCTCGCACAACATCCACGTGCGTTCGATTATCGGGCGTTTCCTCGAACACACCCGGGTTTTCTACTTCCTCAACGGCGGCGACGAGCAGATGTTCCTGTCCAGTGCCGACTGGATGGAGCGCAACCTCGACAAGCGCGTCGAGACTTGCTTCCCGGTTGAAGGCAAGAAGCTGATCATGCGGGTCAAGAAGGAGCTGGAGTTGTATCTCACGGATAACACCCACAGCTGGAGCCTGCAGTCGGACGGCCGCTACATCCGCAACACGCCGACCGGCAACCAGAACCCGCGTAGTGCTCAGGCTACGTTGCTGGAGCGATTGGGTAGCCCGATTCTGGCTGTGCGTTAACGCCGGCTAGTTGTAAAAAAATGGCGATCCCAAAGGGTCGCCATTTTTGTTTGTGCCATCCCCTGTAGGAGCACAGCTTGCTGGCGATGGTGCCCTCGAGATCGCCATCGCCGGCAAGCCGTGCTCCTGCAGGACCGAGTTCAGCGAACGCTGAGGACGATATCCACCCGGGTCAGCCATTCCGCCTCGATGGCGAAGTCGGCCTGGGTCAGCTGGTTTTCATCCAGCCAGTTTTTCGGGAACACCACTTCCAGATGATTACCCTTGGCGTTGAGTTCTACCTGAGGCATTTGCTGGGTGCCGCGGATGTGGTGGAACAGGATCGCAAAGCGCAGCAGCACGCACAGGCGAATCAGCTTGATGCCGTCATCGTCGAAATCGGCGAACTTGTCCTTGGGGATGTTGCGGCGGTGGCCACGCACCAGCAGTGCGAGCATCAACTGGTCTTCGCGGGAGAAGCCGGCCAGGTCGGAGTGCTCGATCAGGTAAGCGCCGTGCTTGTGATACTGATAGTGAGCGATGTCCAGGCCCACTTCATGGACCTTGGCTGCCCAGCCAAGCAGTTCGCGCCAGACGCCGTCTTCCAGATCCCAATCCTTGGCCACCTGATCGAAGGCATGCAGGGCTTTGCGCTCGACGCGCACGGCCTGTTCCAGATCGACGTGATAACGCTCCATCAGCGAGGTCAGGGTGCGTTCGCGCACGTCTTCGTGGTGATGGCGGCCCAGCAGGTCATACAGCACGCCTTCACGCAGGGCACCTTCGCAGTGATCCATGCGTTGCAGTTCGAGGGAGTCGAAGATCGCTTCGAGAATCGCCAGGCCCGCCGGGAAGATCGCCCGGCGATCAGGCTTGATGCCTTCGAAGTCGATTTTGTCGACATCGCCGAGTTTGATCAGCTTGCGCTTGAGCCAGGCCAGGCCTTCGGCGTTGACTTCGCCACTGCCGTGGCCGCCGGCCTTCAGCGCCAGACCGATGGCGCGGATGGTGCCCGAGGAGCCGATCGCTTCATCCCAGGTCAGGCGGTGCAGGGCGTGTTCGATGCTCATGATCTCCAGCCGCGCCGCGGTGTACGCCTGGGCGTAGCGGGCCGGAGTGATCTTGCCGTCCTTGAAATAACGCTGGGTGTAGCTGACGCAGCCCATTTGCAGGCTCTCGCGCAGCAACGGTTCGAAGCGCTGGCCGATGATGAATTCGGTACTGCCGCCGCCGATGTCGGCCACCAGGCGCTTGCCCGGTGTGTCGGCGAGGGTGTGGGACACGCCGAGGTAAATCAGGCGCGCCTCTTCACGGCCGGAGATGACTTCCACCGGATGGCCGAGGATTTCTTCGGCGCGGTGGATGAATTCAGCGCGGTTACGGGCTTCGCGCAGGGCGTTGGTGCCGACGATCCGTACGGCGCCGAGCGGCATACCGTTGATCAGTTGGGCGAAACGCTTGAGGCAGTCGAGCCCGCGTTGCATCGATTCTTCGCTGAGACGGCGCTCTTCGTCGATGCCGGCGGCCAGCTGAACCTTCTCCCCGAGACGCTCGAGAATACGGATTTCGCCGTTCTGGGCCTTGGCCACGACCATGTGAAAGCTGTTGGAGCCCAGGTCGATTGCGGCGATCAGGGACAGATTCTTGGCTTGGGATTGCGGCATGGTCAGGGGGTCTCGGTCGATAACCTCGACATCGTGCCACGATCAAACGCTGCCGCCAACGCGTAGGAGTGGCGGTGACGCAAATGGCCTCATCGCGGGCAAGCCCGCTCCCACGGGTTTTTGCGTCGAACACTCAATCCTGTCCAACATAGAACCCTGTGGGAGCGGGCTTGCCCGCGATAAGGCCATCACAGGCCCTCAAAACTTTCAGCCCGCCGCTTCGACGGTCCCAATGAAGTTCGCCAACTCCGCCGTCTGCGGATTGGCAAACAAAACCTTCGGATCGCCCACTTCATGCACCTTGCCCATGTGCATGAACACCAACTTATCCCCAACCTCCCGGGCAAAGCGCATTTCGTGGGTCACCATGATCAGCGTCATGCCTTCCTTGGCCAGTTGCCGGACCACGCTCAACACTTCGTTGACCAGCTCCGGGTCCAGCGCCGAGGTGATTTCGTCGCACAGCAATACCTTCGGCGACATCGCCAGAGCGCGGGCAATCGCTACCCGCTGTTGCTGGCCACCGGACAGCCGATCGGGGAACGCGTCGAATTTTTCCCCCAGCCCGACTCGTTCCAGCATCTCTCGCGCCAGCTCGGCGGCTTTGGCTTTCGGGACTTTCTGCACCACTTGCGGCGCAAGCATCACGTTTTCGCCCACGGTCAGGTGCGGGAACAGATTGAACTGCTGAAACACCATCCCGACCTTCTGCCGCAGGCTGCGCAGATCGGCGCGGGCGGCGTCGAGGTATTCGCCGTCGACTTCGATGACGCCGTCGTTGATCGACTCCAGGCCGTTGAGCGTGCGTAACAAGGTGGATTTGCCCGAGCCGCTGCGGCCGATGATCGCTACCACCTGGCCTTCCTCGACGCTCAGGTCGATGCCTTTGAGCACGTGGTGATCGCCGTAGTATTTATGCAGGGCGGAAATTCTAAGCAGAGGCATGCAGTCTCCTTTCCAGGTAGCGCGCACTGAGGGACAAGGGATAACAGAGCAGGAAATAGCCGAGGGCGACGAGGCCGTAGACCATGAACGGTTCGAAGGTGGCATTGGCGAGCATGCCGCCGGTCTTGGTCAGTTCGGTAAAGCCGATGATCGAGGTGACAGCGGTGCCTTTGACCACTTGCACCGAGAAGCCCACGGTCGGCGCCACGGCGATGCGCAGGGCTTGCGGCAGGATCACATAGCGCAGTTGCTCCAGCGGGTTGAGTGCCAGGCTCGACGAGGCTTCCCACTGGCCGTTGGGGATCGAGTCGACGCAACCGCGCCAGATCTCCGCCAGGTAAGCGCTGGTGAACAGCGTCAGGGCGATCGCCGCCGCCATCCACGGCGAAATCTCGATCCCGGCCAGCGCCACACCGAAGAACACCAGAAACAGCTGCATCAACAGCGGCGTGCCCTGGAACAGTTCGATGTAGGTGCGGGCAAAACTGCGCGGCAGGGATTTTTTCGAGATGCGCATGACCATGATCAGCAAACCGATCACGCCACCGCCGATGAACGCCACCAGCGACAGCGCCAGCGTCCATTGCAGGCCCATGAGCAGGTTGCGCACGATGTCCCAGAACGTGAAATCGCTCATCGGCTGCTCCTGGAGATATAGCGCGTTCCGATCCAGTTCAAGAGCTGGCGGATCAACAGGGCCATGCACAAATACAGCAGCGTGGTCAGCGCATAGGTTTCAAAGGCGCGGAAGTTGCGCGATTGAATGAAGTTGGCGGCGAAGCTCAGCTCTTCGGTGGCGATCTGCGAGCAGACTGCCGAGCCGAGCATGACGATGATGATCTGGCTGCTCAGGGCCGGCCAGACCTTGCCCAGCGCTGGCAGCAGCACTACGTGGCGGAAGGCTTCGAAGCGCGTCATCGCCAGTGCCGCCGCGGCTTCCAGCTGACCCCGGGGGATCGCCTGGATACCGGCGCGGATAATTTCGGTGGAATAGGCGCCGAGGTTGATCACCATCGCCAGCACCGCCGCCTGCCATTCGGAAATCTGCACCCCGAGCGACGGCAAGCCGAAGAAGATGAAAAACAACTGCACCAGAAACGGCGTGTTGCGGATCAACTCGACGTAGACCGCGAAAACCCCGGCGAACGGGCGGATATTCCACGCCCGCACCAACGCCCCGACAATGCCCAGCCCCACGCCGAGCACCGCGCCGATGGCCGTCAGCTCAAGGGTGAACAACGCACCGCGCAGCAACAGATCGGTATTGTGTACCACCGGCAAGAAATCGAACTGATAAGCCATAGCGTGTCTCCTGCGCGCCGAATCAGAGATCGGCCGGCAGCGGTTCTTTCAGCCAGGTCAGGGCGTTCTTTTCCAGCGCGCCGTCGCCCTTGGCGGTGACGAGGATCTGGTTGACCTTGTCCAGCAGCGCCGGCTCGTTCTTGTTCACGCCGACGTAGACCGGCGAGTCCTTGAGCTTCACTTTCAGCGCCGGCACGCGTTTCGGGTTCTTCTCGCTGATCGCCACCATCACCACGTTGCCGCTGGCGATCAGGTCGACTTGCCCGGCCAGGTACGCGGCGATGGTCGAGTTGTTGTCTTCGAAACGCTTGATGGTCACGCCTTCGGGGGCGACCTTGGTCAGCTCGATGTCTTCGATGGCGCCGCGGGTGACACTGATGGTCTTGCCCTTGAGGTCGTCCAGGCCCTTGATGTCGGCGTCGGGCGGACCGAACACGGCGAGGTAGAACGGTGCGTAGGCGCGGGAGAAGTCGATGACTTTTTCACGCTCCGGGTTTTTGCCGAGGCTGGAAATCACCAGGTCGACTTTGCCGGTGGTGAGGAACGGGATGCGGTTGGTGCTGTTGACCGGGGTCAGTTCAAGTTTGACCTTGAGCTGGTCGGCCAGCAGTTTGGCGGTGTCGATGTCCAGGCCACGGGGCTTCATGTCCGGGCCGACCGAGCCGAACGGCGGGAAGTCCTGGGGCACGGCGACCTTGAGGACGCCGCGCTTGACCACATCCTCCAGACCGTCGGCGTGGGCGGGTGCCTGGCTCAGCATCAGGCTGGCAAACAGAGCGGCGAGGAGGGCGCTGTAACGCTGGGTCATGGCAAATCTCCGGATCGGCGAGAAGTAATTTCTGCCGATCGACAGAGCATGGGCCATGCCAACATAGGGTTTTGGGGGCGCCAGAGCGCGGTTTTGCTGGCGTCGCACGGTCTTACTGGTCTGAACAGTCAAGTTGTGTTTCGCACCCCGATGGCGCAGCCATGAAAATCTTCGAACCCCCATGGGGCACGACTTGCCGGGCGTCGCGAATAGCTTTACAACTGAGCGCACATTGGCCTGGTTCGTCTGGAAAACCATGAACTCGATCTCCCGCGCCGTACCCGAAGTGGCGCTGCAAGCCATCCGCAAATTGATCACCGAACAAGGCTTCGGGGCGGGGGACGCCTTGCCCTCGCAACGTGACCTGGCGGTGCAATTGGGCGTGAGTCGGGCATCGTTGCGCGAGGCGTTGTCATCGCTGAGTGCGTTGGGCGTGATCAGCATCCAGCCGGGCAAAGGCGTGTTCGTGCAGTCGCCGGTGGAGTTGCCGCGAGGCGAGGCCGCACCGGGCTGGCCGTTCGCGGCGCAGGCTTCGCCGCTGGACATCTTCCAGTTGCGCTATGCGCTGGAGGGGTTCGCCGCGGGGTTGGCGGCCGTGACGTTGAGCACCCATGAGCTCGATGCACTGGAAGACAATGTCGCGGCCATGCGCAACGAACTGAAGGCCGGCGACTTCGAAGCCGCGGCGCGTCTGGACTTCGAATTCCACCGCCGCATTCTTCTGGCCAGCGGTAATCAGGCGATGCTGAGCATCCTCACCGCCAGTGCCGACATCTTCCTGGAGAGCCAGAAGCTACCGTTCATCCGGGCCGAACGGGCCATGGAAACCTGGCAGGAACACCGCAAAATCCTTCGCGCACTGGCGCGCCGGGCATCCGGGGCCGCGCAGAAAGCCATGCATGAACATGTGCGCAATGCCGCGTTGCGCACTGGAATCGCCTTCGTCGCTCCCGCCACGGCGTGACCTGGGCTATACCCAAACTCATGGAACACCATAGCGAGACTCAATCATCTGCACCTTCCTGAACGAGGGAAGGGCAGCTATGATGGGCCACGTTTTTTTGCTTACAACCCTGGAGAATTCCATGAGCAGCGATCTTATCAAACACGTTAGCGACGCTAGCTTCGAGGCCGACGTACTCAAGGCTGAAGGCGCTGTACTGGTCGACTACTGGGCTGAGTGGTGCGGCCCTTGCAAAATGATCGCTCCTGTCCTGGACGAAATTGCCGAGACCTACAAAGGCAAGCTGACCGTTGCCAAACTGAACATCGACGAAAACCAGGAAACCCCGGCCAAGCATGGCGTGCGTGGTATCCCGACCCTGATGTTGTTCAAGAACGGCAACGTTGAAGCGACCAAGGTCGGCGCACTGTCGAAGTCGCAACTGGCGGCTTTCCTCGACGCCAACATCTAAGCGTCGTTGTAGCGTGTCAAAAAAAGGCCCCGCAAATAGCGGGGCCTTTTTCGTTATTGAGGGCTAGACGCTCCGAAACTCAGGTGATACATTCGGCCCCGCACTGGTTTCTCCATTGCCCCCTGCTAGCCGTCGCCGACGCTCTCCTTTTCGAATAAGTACGCGATCCTGTCGCCTTCTCCGCGGCGCGGCCTCATTAAGCCAAAAGCTTAATTTCCCCCCTCCATAAATGATTACGTCATTCCTATATGAATCTGACTGAACTCAAGCAAAAGCCGATTACCGAACTGCTCGAATTGGCCGAACAGATGGGCATAGAAAATATGGCCCGTTCGCGCAAGCAGGACGTGATTTTCTCCCTGCTGAAAAAGCACGCGAAAAGCGGCGAGGAAATCTCCGGTGATGGCGTGCTGGAGATTCTCCAGGACGGCTTCGGCTTCCTCCGCTCTGCAGACGCCTCCTATCTCGCCGGCCCAGACGATATCTACGTCTCGCCAAGCCAGATCCGTCGCTTCAACTTGCGCACCGGTGACACCATCGTTGGCAAGATCCGCCCTCCAAAGGAAGGCGAGCGTTATTTCGCGCTGCTCAAGGTCGACACGATCAACTACGACCGTCCGGAAAACGCGAAAAACAAGATTCTCTTCGAGAACCTGACCCCGCTGTTCCCGACCGTGCGCATGAAGATGGAAGCCGGTAACGGTTCCACCGAAGACTTGACCGGTCGTGTGATCGACCTGTGCGCCCCGATCGGCAAAGGCCAGCGCGGTCTGATCGTTGCACCGCCGAAAGCCGGTAAGACGATCATGCTGCAGAACATCGCCGCGAACATCGCGCGTAACAATCCTGAAGTTCACCTGATCGTGCTGCTGATCGACGAACGTCCGGAAGAAGTAACCGAAATGCAGCGCACTGTGCGCGGCGAAGTGGTTGCCTCGACGTTCGACGAGCCGCCAACCCGCCACGTGCAGGTTGCCGAAATGGTGATCGAGAAGGCCAAGCGCCTGGTCGAACACAAGAAGGACGTGGTGATCCTGCTCGACTCCATCACCCGTCTGGCCCGTGCCTACAACACCGTGATCCCGAGCTCCGGCAAGGTATTGACCGGTGGTGTCGACGCCCACGCCCTGGAGAAACCGAAGCGTTTCTTCGGCGCCGCGCGGAACATCGAAGAAGGCGGCTCGCTGACCATCATCGCTACCGCGCTGGTTGAAACCGGCTCGAAGATGGACGAAGTGATCTACGAAGAATTCAAAGGCACTGGCAACATGGAACTGCCTCTGGATCGCCGTATCGCGGAAAAACGCGTGTTCCCGGCCATCAACATCAACCGTTCCGGCACTCGCCGCGAAGAGTTGCTGACGGCCGACGACGAGTTGCAGCGCATGTGGATCCTGCGCAAGTTGCTGCACCCGATGGACGAAGTCGCTGCCATCGAGTTCCTGGTCGACAAGCTGAAAACGACCAAGACCAACGATGAGTTCTTCCTGTCGATGAAGCGCAAGTAAGTCGAGCAGGCACAAAAAGCCGGGGAAACCCGGCTTTTTGCTATCCGATTTTTGATCAAAGCGGCAGTTCGTGGTTCTGAACCGCAGGGTTCGGCGCTAAACTGCCTGCCCCGAACGCCACGGCCAACACGAGGCTCACGCATGCAGTATCGCGACTTGCGCGACTTTATCAGCGGGCTGGAACAGCGCGGCGAACTCAAGCGCATCCAGGTTCCCGTGTCCCCAGTGCTCGAAATGACCGAGGTCTGCGACCGCACCTTGCGCGCCAAAGGCCCGGCCCTGCTATTCGAAAAGCCAACGGGTTACGACATTCCCGTGCTCGGCAACCTGTTCGGCACCCCCGAGCGTGTAGCCCTGGGCATGGGCGCCGAAGCGGTCAGCGAACTGCGCGAAATCGGCAAGCTGCTGGCGTTCCTCAAGGAGCCCGAGCCGCCGAAGGGGCTGAAAGACGCCTGGTCCAAGCTGCCGATCTTCCGCAAGATCATCTCGATGGCGCCCAAGGTCGTCAAAGATGCGATCTGCCAGGAAGTGGTCATCGAGGGCGACGACGTCGACCTCTCGACGCTGCCGGTGCAGACCTGCTGGCCGGGCGACGTTGCGCCACTGATCACCTGGGGCCTGACCGTCACTAAAGGTCCGAACAAGGACCGGCAGAACCTCGGTATCTACCGTCAGCAAGTGATCGGCCGCAACAAGGTCATCATGCGCTGGCTCAGTCACCGTGGTGGCGCGCTGGACTACCGCGAATGGTGCGAGAAGCATCCCGGCCAGCCGTTCCCGGTAGCCGTGGCGCTGGGCGCCGACCCTGCGACCATTCTCGGTGCCGTGACGCCGGTGCCCGACAGCCTCTCCGAGTACGCCTTCGCCGGCTTGCTGCGCGGCAACCGTACCGAACTGGTGAAGTGCCGCGGCAATGACCTGCAAGTGCCGGCCACCGCCGAGATCATCCTTGAAGGCGTGATCCATCCGGGCGAGATGGCCGATGAAGGTCCGTACGGCGACCACACCGGCTACTACAACGAAGTCGACAGCTTCCCGGTGTTCACCGTCGAGCGCATCACTCACCGGATCAAACCGATCTACCACAGCACCTACACCGGCCGTCCACCGGATGAACCGGCGATTCTCGGTGTGGCGCTGAACGAAGTGTTCGTGCCGATCCTGCAGAAGCAGTTCCCGGAGATCACTGACTTCTACTTGCCGCCCGAAGGCTGCTCGTATCGCATGGCTATCGTGACCATGAAGAAGTCGTATCCGGGGCATGCCAAGCGGGTAATGCTCGGTGTCTGGTCGTTTTTGCGACAGTTCATGTACACCAAGTTCGTTATCGTCACTGACGACGATATCAACGCCCGGGACTGGAACGACGTGATCTGGGCCATCACCACGCGCATGGACCCCAAGCGCGACACGGTGATGATCGAGAACACGCCGATCGACTACCTCGACTTCGCCTCGCCGGTGTCCGGCCTGGGTTCGAAGATGGGGCTCGATGCCACGCATAAATGGCCTGGCGAAACCACGCGCGAGTGGGGCCGGGTGATCGTCAAGGACGACGCCGTGACCCAGCGGATCGATGCCATCTGGAATCAGTTAGGAATAGATTGATGCGTGTAACCTTGCAGCCCTCCGGAGCAGTGCTTGAGATTCTGCCCGGCGAGCGGATTCTCGATGGCGCACGCCGACTGGGCTATGAATGCCCGCAAAGCTGTCGCAACGGCAACTGCCATGTCTGTGCCGCGTTGCTGGTGGAAGGGCGAGTCGAGCAGGCCGGCCATGTGCGTGACCATGGCGAGTTCTACACTTGCATAGCAGAGCCGCTGGAAGACTGCATCGTGCTGTGGGATGGCGTGCTCGCGCTGGGAGAATTGCCGGTGCGCAGTCTGTCGTGTCAGGTCACCAGTTGCACCGATGTCGGCGGTGATACCTGGCGAGTGCGGCTGCGGGCGCCGGCCGGCAAGCCGCCGCGTTACCACGCAGGCCAGTACCTGATGATCCATCGGGACAACGGCGAGAAGTCGTCCTTCTCCCTGGCGTCGGCGCCTTCGGGCGGGCGTGATCTGGAAATTCACGTGCTGGCGCGCGAAGCCAGTGCGATAAACCTGATCAAGCAGCTGCAAGGCAACACGATGGTGCGGATCGACATGCCGTTCGGTGATGCGCATCTGGCCGAGTTGCCCGACGGTCCGTTGGTGCTGATCGCGGCAGGTACCGGCATGGGGCAGGTCCATGGCCTGATCGAACATTGCCGCGCCGAAGGCTTCAAGCATCCTGTGCACCTGTACTGGGGCGTGCGTAGACCTGAAGACTTTTATGAAGTCGAACATTGGGACGAGTGGCTGAAGTTGCCCAATCTGTTCCTGCATAAAGTCGTCAGCGATCAATGCGGGTGGCAGGGGCGCTGCGGCATGTTGCATGAAGCGGTGTGCGAAGACTTTCCCGATCTGAAGACCTTGCACGTCTATGCCAGTGGGTCGCCGGCGATGGTCTATGGCACGCTCGATGCGTTGGTCGAGGCGGGGATGGACGCCCATCAGATGCGCGCCGACGTGTTTGCGTACGCGCCACGATCTTGATCCGCGATCTTTTGACTTTGTCTTGAAAATCAAAAGATCGCAGCCTGCGGCAGCTCCTACGATTTGCACCCTTATACCTCTCTATATAGCCTATCGGTATTTATACAATCGTATAAATGTCGGTAGGTTATATGTCACTCAGGCAATTAATTAATAACTGTGCCATGGCACTTAAATTGCCTTAAAACTTATGTGCCTTATTGTTACAACGGTGCGTTCTATTAAGTAATACTTTGATCGCGGGGAGCTGAACGCTATTCGCCATGAGCGCCATTGAATCTTCGTTTTTGAACCTGGCTTACCCGCCGCAGCTCGATCTGGGGCCGCAGCTCACTCACGAACAATTACTCGGCTCGATGCAATCGACCATGGCTCGCCACAAGGGTGGGCCGGTGTGGCTCTTTGCGTACGGTTCGCTGATCTGGCGCCCCGAGTGCACCGCGGTCGAGCGCGTTCGCGGACGGGTGCACGGCTATCATCGCGGATTGTATTTGTGGTCCCACGAACATCGCGGCACCCCGGAAATGCCGGGGCTGGTGTTCGGTCTGGATCGCGGCGGTTCATGCAGTGGTTTTGCCTACCGCTTGCCGGAAGAGCAACTGGACGCTTCGTTGTATGCGCTCTGGAAGCGGGAAATGCCATTTCCATCCTATCGCCCACACTGGCTCAATTGCCGGCTCGAAGACGGCACCCAGGTTCAGGCATTGGGATTTGTTCTGGAGCGGCACTTGCCCAGCTATGCCGGCAACTTGCCGGATCACGTGCTGAGCCACGTGTTCGAAAACGCTTGCGGGCGTTACGGCACCACTCGCGATTATGTCGAGCAGACCGCACACGCCCTGCGTAGCCACGCCATGCCAGATCGAAATCTGGAGGCGCGGCTCAAGCGCTGCAAATCAAAGGCTGATCAGGCGATAGCTTCGCGGCTCTGACTGGCGACTTGCTTGTGCCACAGCGTTGGCGCAAGGAAGGCCATCGCCAGCAGGCACGCACCGATCAGCAAGACGAAACCGCCGTCCCAGCCGAAATGGTCCACGGTGTAGCCCATCGCTGCACTGGCCGCGACCGAACCACCCAGATAACCGAACAGACCGGTGAAGCCCGCAGCCGTACCGGCGGCTTTCTTCGGTGCCAGCTCCAGCGCCTGCAAACCGATCAGCATTACCGGGCCGTAGATGAGGAAGCCGATGGACACCAGCGCGATCATGTCGACGGTCGGGTTACCGGCCGGGTTGAGCCAGTACACCAGCGTCGCCACAGTCACCAGCGCCATGAACACCATGCCGGTCAGGCCACGGTTGCCACGGAAGATCTTGTCCGACATCCAGCCGCACAGCAGCGTGCCCGGAATACCCGCCCACTCGTAGAAGAAATACGCCCAGGACGTCTTGTCCACAGTGAAGCCCTTGGCTTCTTTCAGGTAGGTAGGTGCCCAGTCCAGAACGCCATAGCGCAGTAGGTAGACAAAGACGTTGGCGAGGGCGATGTACCAGAGCATTTTGTTGCGCAGCACGTATTTGACGAAGATTTCCTTGGCGCTGAATTCTTCTTCGTGGCTGGCGTCGTAGCCTTCCGGATAGTCGTTCTTGTACTTCTCGATCGGCGGCAGGCCAACCGATTGCGGGGTATCGCGCATGGTGATGAAGGCAAACACCGCGACCGCCATGGCCACCGCCGCCGGCACGTAAAACGCGGCGTGCCAGTCGTTGAACAGGCCCATGCCGATCAGGAACAGCGGGCCGATCAGGCCACCGCCGACGTTATGCGCCACGTTCCATAGCGACACCACGCCACCGCGTTCCTTCTGCGACCACCAGTGAACCATGGTCCGTCCACTTGGCGGCCATCCCATGCCCTGTGCCCAGCCATTGATGAACAGCAGGATGAACATGATGGTCACGCTGGACGTTGCCCAATGCGCGAAACCGAAAACGAACATCACGGCAGCCGAAACCATCAGGCCGAACGGCAGGAAGAAGCGTGGGTTGGAACGGTCGGAAACGATCCCCATCAGGAATTTGGACAGGCCATAGGCAATGGCAATCGCCGACAGCGCCACGCCCAGTTCACCGCGGGTGTAGCCCTCTTCGATCAGGTAAGGCATGGCCAGGGAGAAGTTTTTGCGCAGCAGGTAGTAACCCGCGTAGCCGATAAAGATACCGGCGAAGATTTGCCAGCGCAGGCGGCGGTAGGTGCTGTCTATTTTCTCTTCAGGCAGTGGAGCCTGATGTGCGGCAGGACGAAAGAAAGCAAACATTCAAGAGCTCCAGATTTCTTGTTTTGACTGCGGATGCGAATGTTACAGTTTCATTACCGAAAATAGCATCGCTTCTCATCAGCAAAACAGCGGAAATGTTGGAAAGCGAGCGTTCCTTTATGAACATGTCGCTCAGATGTAAATGAAGGGCGTTGTAGGAAACGTTAACCGTTTCCGTTTTTATGCCGCTGATCCGTCCGAAGTAGGGCAGGTCTTTGGGAAATGTCCTGCGCGTTTACCGGAAGTCGTGATCTACAGCTCAAGGGCGTCAATCTGTAGCCTTTGCGTTGCTGCCAAGGTCTGGCATTTAGTTACGAAAGGGAGGGGTTATGCGGTGGTTCGCGTTGATGTTCATGTTGGTGGTTGCTGGCGTTCGGGCTGAGGAGTTCTTGCTGATCCCGGAACACAATCCCCGGCCCATTTATCCATTGGCGTTGCAAAGGGCTGGGGTCATCGGGGATGTACGGGTCAGGTTTTCGGTCAGTGCCGATGGTTCGGTCAGCAAGGTGAGCATCCTGCAAAGCGATCACCCCGACCTGGCTGAAGCGACGAGGGATGCGATATCTCAGTGGCGGTTCAAGTCGTGGGCGGTTGAAGGCGACAAGCCCGCCGAGCAGGAAGTGATCGCCCCGATGCAGTTTCGGTTTGACTCGACCTTGCCGATCCACACCAATCAATGGCTCAAAGAATTGAGATGTCGCGATCTCAACGAAGTCTTTATTCACACCGCCGAGCAATCGTGGGTTGATTCTGCTGTGTTCCACTACACCCGTGCCTATCTGTCGAACTCGATCTCTACGACAGCATTGTCGAATGAGCGACGTCTTGAACTGATAGCCAAGATGAACAGGAAAGTGCCGTTTATTGTCAGGCAATGCCTGAACAACCCGGTTTCCCGGTATGTGAGGTATTTGCCCGAGGATATTCGCAAGCTGCTTTAGTTGTGGGTGGGTCTGGACAACGTTGGTTGAAGTCCAGACCTCTTGGAGTGCTCAGCGAACCTGAACCACCACCTTCCCGACCGCCTTGCGCTGGCCCAGATCATTGATCGCCTGCGCAGCATTGCTCAGTGGATAAACCTGAGACACCAGCGGCTTCAACTTGCCTTCGGCAAACCAGCCAAACAGTTGCTGGAAGTTTGCGGCGTTGTCCTGCGGTTGGCGCTGGGCGAAGGAGCCCCAGAACACGCCGAGTACCGCTGCGCCTTTGAGCAGTGCCAGGTTCACCGGCAGTTCGGGGATGCGCCCGCTGGCGAAGCCGACCACCAGCAAGCGGCCGTTCCAGGCGATGGCGCGGATGGCCTGGTCGAACAGATCGCCGCCTACCGGGTCGTAGATCACGTCGGCGCCCTGGCCGTCGGTCAGGCGTTTGATTTCGTCCTTGAGGCTGGTTTCGCTGTAGTTGATCAGTTCATCGGCACCCGCAGCCTTGGCCACGGCGAGTTTTTCAGCACTGCTGGCGGCGGCGATTACGCGGGCGCCCATGGCTTTGCCGATTTCCACGGCGGCGAGACCGACGCCACCGGAAGCACCGAGCACCAGCAGGGTTTCGCCCGGTTGCAGGTTGCCGCGCTGCTTGAGGGCGTGCATCGAGGTGCCGTAGGTCATGCTGAATGCGGCCGCGGTGTTGAAGTCCATGGACGGCGGGATTGGCAGCACGTTGTAACCCGGCACGGCGACCTGTTCGGCGAAGCTGCCCCAGCCTGTGAGGGCCATGACCCGGTCGCCGACTTTCAGGTGGCTGACCTTTTCACCCACTTCGCGGACCACACCGGCCGCTTCGCCGCCCGGGGAAAACGGGAAGGGCGGCTTGAACTGGTACTTGCCCTCGATGATCAGCGTGTCGGGGAAGTTGACCCCGGCGGCATGCACGTCCAGCAGGATTTCGTTCTTCTTCGCGACAGGACTGGCGACGTCTTCCAGCACCAGCGATTCGGCAGGGCCGAAGGCTTTGCACAGCACGGCTTTCATCAGGGCTATTCCTTTGGGAGTGATGGCCGATAAGTGTAGGTGTGTGAGTCGACGGGTCAACGAGCATGCCCGGCCCTGATAGTCAGCCATAAGCTTGTGCTTGCGCGGCGGGTCGTTATGCTAGGCCGCAAACCGGATAAGGAGCGAATTGTGAAAGCGTGGATCATGTTGATGCTGGCCCTGTCTCTGCCTGTGGCAGCGGTGGCCGAAGAAGCCAAAGAAGATGCGTCACCCAAGGTCAATTACATCACCCTGAGCCCGCCGTTCGTGGGCAACTACGGGCTGGACGGTACGCAGAAGCTCAAAGTCTACAAGGCCGACGTGGCATTGCGGGTGACCGGTGACGAGGCGACCAAAGCGGTCAAGGCCAACGAACCGCTGATTCGCAATCAGCTGGTGGCGCTGTTTGCCCAACAGACCACCGAGACGATGAACAACGTCGAGGCCAAGGAGAAGCTGCGTCAGGAAGCGTTGAAGCAGACCCAGCAGATCTTGAATGATGAAACCGGCAAGCCGGTGGTTGAGGATTTGTTGTTCAATAACCTGATTATCCAGTAATGCTGGATCCTGTAGGAGCAAAGCTTGCTCGCGATAGCGCACTCAAGATCGCCATCGCCGGCAAGCCGTGCTCCTACAGGAGCGCAACCACCGCCGCCCACTGCTCCGCCGTCACCGGCATCACCGACAGCCGCGAGCCCTTCTGCACCAACGGCATCTCGGCCAGCGCCGTCTGCTGCTTTAAATAATCCAGCTTCAACACCCTGGAAAACGTCTCGACATGGGCGACATCAATCGCGCTCCAGGCGTTTTTGTCCGTCGTTGCCTTCGGGTCGAAGTAATGACTCTCAGGCTCCAGCGCCGTCGGGTCCGGATACGCGGCTTCGACAATCTTGCCGATTCCGGCAATCCCCGGCTCCGGGCAGCTGGAGTGATAGAAGAAAAACTCGTCCCCGACCGCCATGGCTCGCAGGAAGTTTCGCGCCTGATAGTTGCGAACCCCGTCCCAGCGCGCTTTGCCCAGCTTCTCCAGGCCTTTGATCGAGAGTTCATCGGGCTCGGATTTCATCAGCCAATAGGCCATGCTTTTTGCTCCTTGCGAAGTGAGTGGGCAGGTTGTCCGGCAATTTTATGACAAACCGACAGTCGGTTGACGCCAGCATTTGCGTGCCGGTTCACGTTGCCGCAAAATGCCGGCCTTTAAAGCTTGACGCTGCTGCACGGCCTACAAAACGGAAACCGCTGCTGTCATCGTGTTGATATGCCTTTGGGGGGCAGTCGATGAAACGCAAACCGGATTTACTATGGATTTTGGTCATTTTGTTCGGCCTCGGCGTCGTGACCACTGGCTATGCCCAAAGCCTGTGGGCCAACAAGGCCGATGCACCGGTCGAAGTGGCTCAGTTGCAGCAACAGTCGACAGCGTTCAAACGCTAAACCTGTCTTTCGATGCCGCTGAGTCCAGTGGCGTCTAGCCTGCGTAATACCAGGCCTTGTCCGTTACCGTTCCTTGCAGCGGCACATCCCAGCTCGCCTGAGCCAATCGCTCGACCTTCTGACATTCATGGGCCAGTCCCAGCAGCGTCGGCTTGCGCCAGTCATTGCGGCGCGCCAGATAGGCCAGGCTTCGATCATAGAAACCGCCGCCCATGCCGAGGCGCCCGCCGACATCGTCAAACCCCACCAACGGCAGTAGCACCAGGTCCAGCGCCCAGACTTTGCGTTGTCGGGCGAGGTTGTGCCTGGGTTCGAGAATACGGAAACGGTTGGGTTTCAGCTTTTCGCCGGGGCGGATGCGCTGGAACACCATCTTGGTTCGCGGCCAGGCGCTGAGCACTGGCAGATAGGTGGCCTTGCCCCGACGCTGGGCGGCGCGCAGCAGCAGGCGCGGATCGATTTCACCGTCGGTAGGCAGATAAAGAGAGATGTGTTTTGCACGGCGGAACAGCGGTTGCTGGGCCAATTGCTTATATAGCCCGCGAGCGGCCTGGCGCTGCTGACTGGGTGTCAGTGCGCGGCGGGCCTTGCGCAGCATGCGTCGAAGTTGCGGGCGGGGGAGCAGCGCAGGTTCGGTCATGGATTCGGGCTTCAGCAGTGCGGATACGTAAAGGCGTATCCGTAAAAAAGCCGATGCCGGTATTTAAACCGGCATCGGACTGGAATCAGGCTCCCCGAATGTGTCGCTGTCGACTTAGCCCTTGAACCCGAAAGTTCAAGGTGGAAGATGCAGTAGGCTTTAAGGCTTTCCGTCTAGCGGACATGCACACCAGCCCAACGTGCAACCTCCAGGGTATAGCAAATCGGCTCAGGGACATCGCCAACTGGCAAACACCCCAGGGAGTGATCGGAGTATACCCCAAGCGGTGAGGCGAATCAGCCTTTGGTGACGTCCGGATCGGTAGCGAGTACCAGATCGACGCGATCGAGCAGGTCGCGCACCTGCTCACGGGTCGAGCCGCTGGCCTGGATATCCGGGCGTTCTTCCTTGTGCAGCAGGTCGTGGGTGATGTTCAGCGCGGCCATCACGGCAATGCGATCAGCGCCGATGACTTTGCCGCTGCTGCGGATCTCTCGCATTTTTCCGTCCAGGTAACGGGCGGCGCTCACCAGGTTGCTGCGTTCTTCCTGGGGGCAGATGATCGAATACTCTTTGTCGAGGATCTGCACGGTGACGCTATTGCTTGAACTCATGAGTCTTGCTCCAGGGCCTTGAGGCGCGAAATCATCGATTCGACCTTACGCCGGGCGATTTCGTTTTTTTCAATGAGGTGAGCGCGTTCCTCGCGCCAGGTCTTTTCCTGAGCTAGTAAGAGTCCGTTTTGGCTCTTTAGTTGCTCGACTCGGGTAATCAGCAGCTCGAGTCTGGCCATCAGCGCTTGCAGGTCGGTGTCTTCCATTGTCTTCACTGTCTGATGGGTTTGGACTGTAGGAGCAAGCTTGCTCGCGATAAGCCTGAGAACGCCGCGGGGTGTCAGGTACCCAGCATTAACGTTGACGACCATCGCGAGCAAGCTCGCTCCTACAGGGGTAGTCGATGTAGGATACAAGGCCTTCATTCTAGACATAGCGCCGTCTGGCGCCTAGCTGCCCATGACCATTCAGAATTCCCCGTACAACGCCTTCGCCACCCTGCTGACTTCCAGCGGCCATAACGTCTCGCCTGCCGAACTGCATGGCCTGTTGCTCGGCCGCAGCTGCGCCGGCGCAGGTTTCAATGCCGAAGAGTGGTTGATCGATGCCGCCGAACTGCTCGAAAGCGAGCCGCAGGACAACGTTCGCAACGCCTTGATCGGCCTGCAAGAAATGGTCAAAGGCGAGCTGACCGGCGACGACGTGACCGTCGTTCTGCTGCTGCCAACCGACGATGCGCCACTGGCTGATCGTGCCATCGCGCTGGGCCAATGGTGCCAGGGCTTCCTCAGCGGATTTGGCCTTAACTGCCGTGACAGCAGCGCCCTGAGCACCGAAGCTACCGAAGTGCTTCAGGATCTGGCGGCCATTTCCCAGGTGCAAGACGCCCTGGAAGAATCCGAAGACGGCGAAAGCGACTATATGGAAGTCATGGAATACTTGCGCGTCGCGCCGCTGCTGCTGTTCTCCGAGACCAAAAAAGACGTACCGGCCGCTGCCAAACCGTCTTTGCATTAATCGCAAGAAAGGGAAAACCATCTGCCCATGACCCATATCCCGAAATCGGAATACAGCCGTCGCCGCAAGGCGTTGATGGCGCAGATGGAACTCAACAGCATCGCGATCCTGCCCGCCGCCGCAGTGGCCATCCGCAACCGCGATGTCGAGCACGTCTACCGTCAGGACAGTGACTTTCAATACCTCAGCGGTTTCCCCGAGCCTCAGGCCGTTCTGGTACTGATGCCGGGGCGTCTGCATGGCGAATACATTCTGTTCTGCCGTGAGCGCAATGCCGAACGTGAGTTGTGGGACGGCCTGCGCGCCGGGCAGGAAGGCGCGATCCGCGACTTCGGTGCCGACGATGCCTTCCCGATCACCGACATCGACGACATCCTGCCGGGCCTGATCGAAGGTCGCGACCGGGTGTATTCGGCCATGGGCAGCAACCCGGAATTCGACCGCCACTTGATGGAGTGGATCAACGTGATCCGCTCCAAGGCCAACCTCGGCGCTCAGCCACCGAATGAATTCGTTGCCCTGGATCATTTGCTTCACGACATGCGCCTGTATAAATCGGCGGCAGAAGTGAAGGTGATGCGCGAAGCCGCGCGGATTTCCGCTCAGGCGCACGTACGCGCCATGCAGGCCAGCCGCGCCGGGTTGCATGAGTTCAGCCTGGAAGCCGAACTCGACTACGAATTCCGCAAGGGCGGGGCGAAAATGCCGGCCTACGGTTCGATCGTCGCGGCGGGGCGTAACAGCTGCATCCTGCATTACCAGCAGAATGACGCGGTGCTCAAGGACGGCGATCTGGTGCTGATCGACGCCGGTTGCGAGATCGACTGCTACGCCAGCGACATCACTCGCACCTGGCCGGTCAACGGCAGGTATTCGGCGGAGCAGAAGGCAATCTACGAACTGGTGCTGGCGGCGCAGGAAGCTGCGTTCGCCGAGATCGCACCGGATAAACACTGGAATCAGGCCCACGAAGCCACGGTTCGGGTGATTACCAAAGGCTTGGTCGAATTGGGTTTGTTGCAAGGCGACGTCGATGAATTGATCGCCAGCGAAGCCTACAAGGCGTTTTACATGCACCGCGCCGGGCACTGGCTCGGCATGGACGTGCATGACGTCGGTGAATACAAGGTCGGCGGTGAATGGCGCGTGCTGGAAGTCGGCATGGCGTTGACCGTGGAGCCGGGGATCTACATTGCCCCGGACAACCGCAACGTGGCGAAGAAATGGCGCGGCATTGGCGTGCGCATCGAGGACGACGTGGTGGTTACCAAGACCGGCTGTGAAATCCTCACCAAGGGCGTACCGAAAACGGTCGCCGAAATCGAGGCCTTGATGGCGCAAGCACGGACACAAGCGGCATGAGTCGAGTCAATCTGGCGATTATCGGAGGCGGTCTGGTCGGTGCCAGTCTGGCGCTGGCGTTGCAGGCCGGGGCAAAGTCCCGTGGCTGGAAGATCGTGCTGATCGAGCCCTTTGCTCCCGGCGACACCTACCAACCGAGCTACGACGCGCGTTCCACGGCATTATCGTTTGGTGCCCGGCAGATTTATCAGCGCCTGGGCGTCTGGCAGGAGATCTCCCGTCGCGCCGAGCCGATCAAGCAGATTCACGTCTCCGACCGTGGCCGTTTTTCCACGGCGCGACTGTCGGCGATGGAAGAGGGCGTTCCGGCGCTGGGCTACGTGGTGGAAAACGCCTGGCTCGGCCAATGCCTGTGGCAAGGCCTGGACAAGGACGTGATCAGTTGGCGTTGCCCGGCGGAAGTCACGCGCATGGAGCCGCTCACCGACGGCTATCGCCTGACCCTCAATGACGAAACCACGCTGGAATGCGACCTCGCGGTCCTGGCGGATGGCGGCCGATCCGGTTTGCGCGAGCAACTGGGGATCGGCATCAGAAAACGCCCGTACAACCAGAGCGCCCTGATCGCCAACATCACCCCGAGCGAAGCCCACAACGGCATGGCGTTCGAGCGCTTCACCGACGATGGCCCGATGGCGTTGCTGCCGTTACCGGACAATCGCTGCGCGCTGGTCTGGACTCGTCTGGGGATGGACGCGCAACGCTTGGCTGCCCTTGATGAGCGCAGTTTTCTCAACGAATTGCAGGGCGTTTTCGGGTATCGCCTCGGCACGCTGAAGCAGGTTGGCGCGCGGCATCTGTACCCGCTGTCGCTGGTGGAAGCAGAAGAGCAGGTGCGATCGCATTTGGCGATACTTGGCAATGCTGCCCACAGCCTGCATCCGATTGCCGGCCAAGGCTTCAACCTGTCGCTGCGCGATACCCAGGCGCTGGCCGATGCGTTGCTCGCCAGCGAGCAGCCATTGGGCGATTTCGCGACCTTGCAGGCCTATCGCGAGCGCCAGCGTCTGGATCAGAACCTCACCGTCGGCTTCTCCGATCAGGTCACGCGTCTGTTCGGCAGCACGCAGCCATTGGTTTCGCTGGGCCGCAATCTCGGCCTGCTTGGCCTCGATCTGTTGCCACCGGCCAAACGCTGGTTCGCCCGGCAGGCGATGGGTTTGGGTACTCGCCCGGATGCTTAAGTGGCTGATTCGCAAATTCGGTAAAGCGCGTTTGATGCGCACGTTCATGAGCCTCTACCCGCCGTACCTCGGCGCCGGGGTTCGGGTACGGCACATCAGTGACGATTTCCGGGACATACAGGTGTCCATGGGCCTGGGCTGGTACAACCGCAACTACGTCGGCACCCAGTTTGGTGGCAGTCTGTATTCAATGGTCGACCCGTTCTTCATGCTGATGCTCATGGAGAACCTGGGGCGCAACTACATCGTCTGGGACAAGGCCGCCGACATCGATTTCATCGCGCCGGGCAAAGGCCCGGTGTTTGCCCGTTTCAACATCGACGACACCTTGCTCGACGAGATCCGTCAGCAGACGGCCAACGGCGAAAAATACCTGCCGCAATTGCAGGTCGATATTCATGACGGTGCCGGCAACCTCGTGGCGCGTGTCGGAAAAACCCTTTACGTGCGGCTCAAGCCGCAAGCGAGACAGGCTTAAAGCATGGAAATGCGCGCAGATCTGCTGATTGTCGGAGCCGGAATGGTCGGCAGTGCCTTGGCGCTGGCGTTGCAGGACAGTGGGCTGGAAGTCCTGCTGCTGGACGGCAGCCCGATGAGCGTCAAACCGTTTGATGCCCAAGCCCCGTTCGAACCGCGGGTGAGCGCGCTGTCTATCGCCAGTCAGCGAATTCTCGAACGCCTCGGCGTCTGGGACGGCATCGCCAACCGACGCAGCAGCCCTTACGGCGAGATGCAGGTCTGGGATGGCAGCGGCACCGGGCAGATCCACTTTTCGGCAGTCAGCGTGCATGCCGAGGTGCTGGGCCATATCGTCGAGAACCGCGTGGTTCAGGACGCGTTGCTTGACCGTTTGCACGACTGTGACCTGGGGATGCTGGCCAACGCGCGGCTGGAGCAGATGCGTCGCTCCGGCGACGACTGGCTGCTGACCCTCGCCGATGGTCGCACCCTGCGTGCGCCGTTGGTGATCGCGGCGGATGGCGCCAACTCGGCGGTGCGACGCCTGACCGGTGTCGCGACGCGCGAATGGGATTACCTGCACCACGCGATCGTCACCAGTGTGCGCAGCTCAAAAAATCATCAATCGACAGCCTGGCAGCGCTTTACCGACACCGGCCCGTTGGCGTTTTTGCCTCTGGAGCGTGATGGTCAGCAGGACTGGTGTTCGATCGTCTGGTCGACCACGCCAAGCGAAGCCGAACGCCTGATGGCGCTGGATGACGAGGCCTTCTGCCGTGAACTGGAACGCGCCTTCGAAGGTCGGCTCGGCAGCGTGCTCAGCGCCGACCCGCGTCTGTGCGTGCCGCTGCGCCAGCGCCATGCCAAACGTTACGTGGCCGAAGGCCTCGCGTTGATCGGCGACGCGGCGCACACCATTCACCCGTTGGCCGGGCAGGGCGTGAACCTCGGTTTCCTTGATGCCGCCGTGCTCGCCGAAGTGTTGCTGCAAGCCGCTGCACGTGGCGAGCGGCTGGCGGATGTGAAGGTGCTTAGCCGTTACGAGCGTCGCCGCATGCCGCACAACCTGGCGCTAATGGCCGCGATGGAAGGTTTTGAGCGGTTGTTCCAGGCTGATCCTCTGCCGGTGCGCTGGTTGCGCAATGCCGGGTTGAAAATCGTCGACCAGATGCCCGAGGCCAAGGCGTTGTTCGTGCGCGAGGCGTTGGGGTTGATCGGGGATTTGCCGGCACTGGCCAAGGCCTGAGATTCCCCTGTAGGAGCTGCCGCAGGCTGCGATCTTTTGATCTTGATCTTCAAA
>NZ_JBSVXD010000063.1:0-28875 GCF_054070755.1 Pseudomonas sp. SDO5591_S426
CGATCTTTTGATCTTGATCTTCAATGGCAAAAAAGATCGCAGCCTCGTTTCACTCGACAGCTCCTACAAGCTTCTACAGATTCCTGTGGTGACATCAGCGACCGAGATAAACCTCAATCACCCGCTCGTTATCCTGCACCTGTTCCAGCGACCCCTCGGCCAGCACACTCCCCTGATGCAACACGGTGACGTGGTCGGCAATCGAGCCGACGAAGCCCATGTCGTGTTCCACAACCATCAGCGAATGCTTGCCGGCCAGGCGCTTGAACAGCTCGGCGGTGAATTCGGTTTCGGCGTCGGTCATGCCCGCCACCGGCTCGTCGAGCAGGAGCAACTGCGGGTCCTGCATCAGCAACATGCCGATTTCGAGAAACTGCTTCTGACCGTGGGACAGCAAACCAGCGGGACGATTGACCGAGGCCGTCAGGCGAATGGTGTCGAGCACTTCGGCGATGCGATCTTTCTGTTCGCCGTTCAGGCGAGCCCGCAGGCTGGCCCACACCGACTTGTCGGTTTTCTGCGCCAGCTCAAGGTTTTCAAACACGCTCAAGGCTTCGAACACCGTCGGCTTCTGAAACTTGCGACCGATACCGGCCTGGGCGATCTGCACTTCGCTCATCTGCGTCAGGTCCAGGGTTTCGCCGAACCACGCTTTGCCATGGCTGGGCCGGGTCTTGCCGGTGATCACGTCCATCAGCGTGGTCTTGCCCGCGCCGTTGGGGCCGATGATGCAGCGCAGCTCGCCGACGCCGATGTACAGGTTCAAATCGTTCAGGGCCTTGAAACCATCGAAGCTGACGCTGATGTCTTCCAGGGTCAGGATCGTGCCGTGGCGGGTGTTCAGGCCTGGTTCGACCCGTTGACCCAAGCCGATGGCGTCGCGGCTGCTGCCGGCATCCTTGTTGGGCTCCACGGGAAAGAACGCCGGTTCGAGCATGAATTCAGCCGTCGCAGTGGTTCTCATTGTTCACCTCTTTTCTTCAGCAAACCGATCACGCCTTTGGGCAGATACAACGTCACGACGATGAACAGCGCGCCGAGGAAGAACAGCCAGTACTCGGGGAACGCTACGGTGAACCAGCTCTTCATGCCGTTGACCACGCCGGCACCGAGCAGCGGGCCGATCAACGTGCCACGCCCGCCGAGGGCGACCCACACCGCCGCTTCGATCGAGTTGGTCGGCGACATTTCGCTCGGGTTGATGATCCCGACTTGCGGCACATACAACGCACCGGCGAGGCCGCACAACACTGCACTCAATACCCACACGAACAGCTTGAAACCACGTGGGTCGTAGCCGCAGAACATCAGGCGGTTTTCCGCATCGCGCAGCGCGGTCAGCACCCGGCCGAATTTGCTTTGCGCCAGGCGCCAGCCGATGTACAGGCTCGCTACCAGCAACATCACCGTGGCGAAAAACAGCACCGCGCGGGTGCCCGGTTCGGTGATGCCGAAGCCGAGAATGGTGCGGAAATTGGTGAAGCCATTGTTGCCGCCGAAACCCGTTTCGTTGCGGAAAAACAGCAGCATGCCGGCGAAGGTCAATGCCTGGGTCATGATCGAGAAATACACACCCTTGATCCGCGAACGGAAGGCGAAGAAACCGAACACCAGCGCCAACAATCCCGGCGCCAACACCACCAGACACAGGGTCCAGAGAAAGCTGCTGGTGCCGGTCCAAAACCATGGCAGTTCGGTCCACGACAGGAACGTCATGAAGGCCGGCAAACCGTCGCCCGAGGCTTGGCGCATCAGGTACATGCCCATTGCATAGCCGCCGAGGGCGAAGAACAGACCGTGGCCGAGGGACAGCAAACCGGCGTAGCCCCAGACCAGATCCAGTGCCAGGGCGACGATGGCGTAGCAAAGGATTTTGCCGACCAGGGTCAACGTGTAGGCCGAGATGTGAAACGCGCTGTCCGGCGACAACAGCGACAGCAGCGGCAACGCCAACAGCAGAACGAGAATCACCGCACCGACGGCAATCGAGACTTTGGGGCCGGCTTTTTGGGTTGCGGTAACGAGCAGGGGCTGGTTCATCAGTCGATCACCCTTCCTTTGAGTGCGAAGAGGCCTTGCGGACGTTTCTGGATGAACAGAATGATCAGCGCGAGGATGAGGATCTTGCCGAGTACGGCACCGATTTGCGGTTCGAGAATCTTGTTGGCAATGCCGAGACCGAACGCGGCGAACACGCTACCGGCCAGTTGCCCGACACCGCCGAGCACCACCACCAGGAACGAATCGATGATGTAGCTCTGGCCCAAGTCAGGGCCGACGTTGCCGATCTGGCTGAGGGCGACGCCACCGAGGCCGGCAATGCCCGAGCCGAGGCCGAACGCGAGCATGTCCACGCGGCCGGTGGGCACGCCGCAGCAGGCGGCCATGTTGCGGTTCTGGGTGACGGCGCGCACGTTCAGGCCCAGGCGCGTTTTGTTCAGCAGCAACCAGGTCAGCACCACCACAAACAGGGCGAAGGCAATGATCACGATGCGGTTGTACGGCAGCACCAGATTCGGCAACACCTGAATCCCGCCCGACAACCATGCAGGGTTGGCCACTTCAACGTTCTGCGCGCCGAACACCAGGCGCACCAGCTGAATCAGCATCAGGCTGATGCCCCAAGTGGCGAGCAGGGTTTCCAGCGGGCGACCGTAGAGATGGCGAATCACCGTACGCTCCAGCGCCATGCCGATGGCCGCGGTCACGAAAAACGCCACCGGCAACGCAATCAACGGATAGAACTCGATGGCCTGCGGTGCGTAGCGCTGGAACATCAACTGCACGACATAGGTCGAGTAGGCGCCGAGCATCAGCATCTCGCCGTGGGCCATGTTGATCACGCCGAGCAGGCCGAAGGTGATCGCCAGCCCCAGTGCCGCGAGCAGCAAAATCGAGCCCAAAGACATGCCACTGAAGGCCTGCCCCAAGAGCTCGCCGACCAGCAGTTTGCGTTTGACTTGAGCCAGGCTGGTTTCGGCTGCCGTGCGTACACTGGCATCGGCTTCAACGCCTGGATCGAGCAAGCCTTCGAGGCGGGTGCGGGCCAGCGGATCACCGGTTTCTCCGAGCAAGCGCACAGCGGCCAGCCGCACAGCCGGGTCGGCATCCACCAGTTGCAGGTTGGCCAGCGCGAGGCTGAGGGCGGCGTGAACGCTTTCGTCTTGCTCGCCAGCGAGCTGTTGGTCGAGGAATTTCAGCTGCGCCGGTTTGGCGCTTTTTTGCAGTTGCTGCGCAGCGGCCAGGCGAAGTTTGGCGTCGGCGGCGAGCAATTGATGACTGGCCAGGGCGGTGTCGATCAGACCCCGAAGGCGGTTGTTCAGGCGCAAGGTTTTTGGTTGGCCGTCGACGGTCAATTCGCCTTGTTGCAGGGCGTTGATCAGTTCGACACGGGCCGGATCGGGCTGCGCGGCCCAGGCTTCCAGCAGCTTGGCTTGCTGCACGGGATTGGCGGCGACGAAGTCTTCGGCGTCGCCGGCGTGAGTGGCCATTGGCAATAGGAACGCGATAGCCAAGAGAATTCGGTAAAGGGCAGTGGGCATAGAGAGTCGCCTTGACGCGGACAATGTGGGAGCTGGCTTGCCAGCGATGGCATCACCTCGGTGAATCAGGTACATCGAGTCGTCTGCATCGCTGGCAAGCCAGCTCCCACAGGGATTTTTGTCGGACTCGAAAAGTGTCTTCAAGTCCGACATCCTGTGGCTTAGTTGCTCTTCATCGCATAGTCCGGCTTCTTGTCGTTACCCGGAATGAACGGGCTCCAAGGCTGGGCGCGGATCGGTCCTTCGGTCTGCCATACAACGTTGAACTGACCGTCGGCCTGGATCTCGCCGATCATCACTGGCTTGTGCAGGTGGTGGTTGGTCTTGTCCATGGTCAGGGTGTAGCCGGACGGTGCGGCAAAGGTCTGGCCGGCGAGGGCTTCACGGACTTTGTCGACGTCGGTGGACTTGGCTTTTTCAGCGGCTTGCGCCCACATGTGGATGCCGACGTAAGTAGCTTCCATCGGGTCGTTGGTCACCGCTTTATCCGCGCCTGGCAGGTTGTGTTTCTTGGCGTAGGCTTTCCAGTCGGCGACGAATTTCTTGTTCGCCGGGTTCTCCACCGATTCGAAGTAGTTCCAGGCAGCGAGGTTGCCCACCAATGGTTTGGTGTCGATGCCGCGCAACTCTTCTTCGCCGACCGAGAACGCCACGACCGGAACGTCGGTGGCTTTCAGGCCCTGGTTCGCCAGTTCCTTATAGAACGGCACGTTGGAGTCGCCGTTGACGGTGGAGATAACGGCGGTTTTGCCACCGGCCGAGAACTTCTTGATGTTGGCGACGATGGTTTGATAGTCGCTGTGACCGAACGGGGTGTAGACCTCTTCGATGTCCTTGTCGGCCACGCCCTTGGAGTGCAGGAACGAGCGCAGGATTTTGTTGGTGGTACGCGGGTAGACGTAGTCGGTGCCGAGCAGGAAGTAGCGCTTGGCGCTGCCGCCTTCTTCGCTCATCAGGTATTCAACGGCAGGGATCGCTTGCTGGTTCGGCGCGGCGCCGGTGTAGAACACGTTCGGCGACATTTCTTCGCCTTCGTACTGCACCGGGTAGAACAGCAGGCCATTGAGTTCTTCGAACACCGGCAACACCGATTTGCGCGACACGGACGTCCAGCAACCGAACACCACGGCGACCTTGTCCTGGGTTAGCAGTTGACGGCCCTTTTCAGCGAACAGCGGCCAGTTCGACGCCGGGTCCACGACCACCGGCTCCAGCATCTTGCCGTTCACGCCGCCCTTGGCGTTGATCTCGTCGATGGTCATCAGCGCCATGTCTTTGAGCGACGTTTCGGAGATCGCCATGGTGCCGGACAACGAATGCAGAATACCGACCTTAATGGTCTCGGCGGCCTGGACAGTCCAGGTCATGCCCATCGCGGCAATGGATGCCGAGAGTGTGAAAGCCTTGATCAAACTGCGACGCTTCATTGTGCGATCTCCATGAACTTATGAATTTTCTTGGTTGGCAGATGCGGACTACTGAAGGGTCTTTAGCAAGGGCTGTGCCCGGTCGGGAAAAGGCAGGGAAATGTCGTTTTAGAGCGGTTGCGCGGTTGGGTGGCGCACCATGAAGGGACGGCTTGCGTGCACTGGTGCGCTGCAATGCGCCACATTGGCGCACTGATACCTGTGGAGGAAGGAGATCGGTTAGCGGCGACGCATCAGGCCGATAAAGAACAAGCCGCCAATGGCTGCTGTGGCCACGCCAATCGGTAAGTCTTCCGGGGCGATCATCGTGCGGGCGGCGACATCGACCCAAACCAGAAACACACTGCCGAGCAACACGCACACCGGCAGCAATCTTCGGTGTTCAGCCCCGACCAGGCGCCGCGCAATGTGCGGCACCATCAGCCCGACAAAACCGATCGAGCCGCTGATCGACACCAGCACCCCGGTCATCAATGACGCGATCAAAAACACCCGCAAGCGAACGGTGCGCGCATTCAATCCCAGGGTCACCGCCGTTTGTTCCCCGGCCATCAGCGCATTCAACGGTCGCGCCATGCCCAGCAGCAAAACCAGGCCGAGCAGCACACTGACGGCTGGCACAGCCAACAACTCCCAACGCGCCAGCCCGAGGCCGCCAAGCATCCAGAACATCACCGCCGAACTGGCGCGGTGGTCGCCCATGAACAGCAGCAAGTTGGCGATCGCCATCATCACGAACGACACCGCCACCCCGCACAGCAACAGGCGATCACTGTCCAGTCGACCGTGACGGCTGGCGATCATCAGCACCACCAACATGCTCAGCAGTGCACCGATGAACGCTGCAATGGGCAAGGTGAGCAGGCCGACGATTTCACCGACGTGCAGCACCACGATTACCGCGCCGAGCGTCGCGCCAGAGGTGACCCCGAGCAGATGCGGATCGGCCAGCGGATTGCGCGTCACCGCTTGCAGCACCGCGCCAATCAGCGCCAGCCCGGCGCCCACCAACGCACCGAGCAACATGCGCGGCACGCGGATCAACCAGACGATATGTTCCTGCCCGGCGCTCCAGTCCGGCACACCGAAACCGAACAACTTGTGCAACAGAATCCGCCACACCACGTCCACCGGTACCCGCGCCGGACCGAAACCCAGCGACACCACACACGACACCAGCAACAGCGCGCCGAGGGCAACCAGCAGCAAGGCGTAGCGACGATTGATCATGCGCCGTGGAAACCCTTGGCCAGGGTTTCGACGGCCAGCACGTTATCGATCCCCGGCGTGGCTTGCACATAAGGAATGACGATGAAGCGCTGGTGCTTGATCGCGTCCACCGATTGCAGCGCTTTGTTGCTGCGCAAGAATTCAATCTTCTGTGCGGCTGTGACTTCGCCGTAGTCGACGATCACGATCACCTGCGGATTGCGCTCGACAACATTTTCCCAGTTGACCCGGGTCCAGCTCGCGTCGACGTCGTCGAGAATGTTTTGCCCGCCCGCCGCATCGATCAGCGCTTGCGGCATGCCCAAACGGCCGGACGTCATCGCCCGGTCTTCGCCACTGTCGTACAGGAACACCCGTGGTTTGTCGGCGGGCAGGTCTTTGCGAATCTCGGTGACTTGCGTCTGCATCCTGGCGATGACCGCGTTGGCGCGATCCTGCACGTCGAAGATTTTGCCGAGGTTGCGCAGGTCGTTGTAGGTGTCTTCCAGACTGGCCGGCGGACGCTTCATCACGAAGGCGCAAGATTCGGTCAACTCATACACATTGATACCCAGCGGTTGCAGGGTTTGCGGTGTGAGATCACCGCCGACGCGCATGCCGTAATCCCAACCGGCGAAGAAGAAATCGACGTTGGCATTGAGCAGGGTTTCCACCGACGGGTACTTGGCCGCCAACTCCGGCAAGCCGTCGAGGATGGTCTGCATCTCGGGCGTCACCGACTTCCAGCCAGACACACCGCTGTAGCCGGCCATCTGTGGCTTGAGGCCGAGGGCGAGCATCATCTGGGTCATGTTGATGTCGTGGCTGACTGCGTGTTTCGGAGCTTGCTGGAAGGTCACCTCACGGTTGCAGCTCTGGATCGTCAATGGGTAGTGCGTGGCCTCGGCGAATGCCTGGGCGCTGCCCAGCAACAGAACGAGGGAAAGACTGGAGCGCAGAAAATTCATGGTTGGGTTATCCAGGTAATTCGTGGGTAGCCGTGCAGGGGATGTTCATCGATGAGCGCTTCGACGCCGAACACGTTGCGTAGCAGCGCAGCGTTGAGGACTTCTTTTGGCGTGCCGCTGGCCACGATGCGACCGTGATTGATCACGTACAGCCGATCGCAGAATGCGGCGGCCAGATTCAGGTCGTGGATGCTGGCCAGGGTGCCGATCTTCAGGCGTTTGACCAGCTGCAACAGCTCCAGCTGATAGCGTGGGTCGAGGTGATTGGTCGGCTCGTCGAGGATCAATAGTTGCGGTTGCTGGGCCAGGGCGCGGGCGAGAATTACTCGCTGTTTTTCACCGCCGGAGAGGGTGGTGAACGCGTGGTCTTCGAAGCCCTTGAGGCCGACCGATTCCAGAGCCTGGCTAGTGAGATTTCGGTCTTCGATCGTGTCGCCATCGAACAGGCCTTTGTGCGGCGTGCGACCCATGGCAACCACCTCGTCCACGGTCAGGCCGAAGGCATCGGGAAACTCTTGCAGCACCACGGCGATGCGTTGCGCGCACCAGCGTGAGGATTGCTTCCAGACGTTTTGATGGTCGAGCCGGACCTCGCCGCTTTCCGGTTTGCTGAAGCGCCAGGCACAACGCAGCAGGCTGGTCTTGCCGCTACCGTTGGGGCCGATCAACCCGACAAACTCCCCGGCAGCCACGTGCAGCGAGGCATCGCGCAGCTGGAACTGGTGATGACAGTGACCGTGGCCGAGGGGTGTCCAGGCGAGGTTTGTGAGGTTCAGCGAGGTCATGCAGTGGCTCTTGAGGTGATGCTGATGGCCCCATCGCTGGCAAGCCAGCTCCCACAGGTTTTGCGCAAGGCCTGTGGGAGCGAGCTTGCTCGCGATGGGGTCGGGGTGACATGCGCGAGGATTCTACAGACATCTCTAAACCGCGCATCTCGCCTGTTTCATGATGAAGATGAGGCCGACTCAGTCTGTCGAGTGAAGCGCGACAACACCACGCGATCCAGCAACCACACCACCACCAAAGAAGCCCCCACCAACGGGAACGCCACCGCCAGCGCGAACATGATCACCATCGCGGTTTTCCATTTCGGCAGGTCGTGGCGCAGCGGCGGTACTCCGAACTTGCCTTGCGGACGACGCTTCCACCAGATCACCACACCGCTGACGGCGCTGAGCAGGATCATCAGGCAAATCAGCAACACGATGATCTGGTTGACCACACCGAACATCTTGCCTTCGTGCAGCATCACACCGATTTCCGTGGCGCGGGCGACGGTGCCGTATTGTTCGTAGCGCACATCGGCGAGGACCTTGCCGGTGTACTGATCGACATGCAGGGTGGCATCGTTGCGCGGATCATCGGCGAACACGGCGATGGTGAATACGCCGGTGGCGGTGGTCGGGAAGGTGATGCTGTAACCCGGTTCAACCTTGCTTTGGGTGGCGATGTTCTGCACATCTTGCAGGCTGATGGTCGGCGCGGCCGGGCCGGCTTGTGCGCCACCGTGGGCCATGTGTTCGGCGTGATCGCCGGACATTGGCATCGGTGTGTTTTCCATCGCCCATGGCACGGTCTGGTGGGTGGCGCTGTTGAGGCTGCGAGCCTCGACATCGGACTTCGGTACGTCATCCCACATCGCCGCCGGAAAGACGTTCCAAACGGCCGCGTATTGCTGGCCCCAGAAGCCGGTCCAGGTCATGCCGCTGAGCAGCATCACCAGCAACAGGGACGCGCCCCAGAAACCGGTGACGGCGTGCAAGTCGCGCCACAATATGCGGCCGCGACTGCTCAAGCGCGGCCACAGAATGCCCGCTGCCTGACCGCGCGGCCACCACAGGAACACCCCGGAAACCACCAGCACCACGCCCCAACCGGCAGCCATTTCAACCAACCGGTCACCGACGGTGCCAATCATCAACTCGCCGTGGATCGCCCGCGCGATTGCTTGCAGGTTTTTCTTGGCGTCTTGCTCGCCAAGGATGTCGCCGTGGTACGGATCGACGAATACGTTCAGTTCGTTGCCAGCGTTGAGCACGACAAACTGCGCGCTGCGTTCGGCGTTCACCGGTGGCAGGTACTGCTTGATCGTGCCTTGTGGATACGAGTCCTTGACGCGCTTGAGCAGGTCGTCGGCCGGGATCGTGTGATGGCCGGCGGGGACGTTGAGCAGACTGCTGTACATCAGCGAGTCAAGCTGCGGCTTGAACAGGTAAATGGTGCCGGTCAGGGCCAGCATCACCATGAATGGCGCAACGAACAATCCGGCATAGAAATGCCAGCGCCAGGCCAGGTTGTAGAAATTCACTTTGGGCTGTTTCATCACGTGTGCTCCGCTTGGCTTGGATCTTTTAGTTGTGTGTTGGCGGTTGCTGCGCAACCGATCGCGAGCAGGCTCGCTCCTTCAGCGGAGCGGGCTGCCCACGAAACGCTTAGAAACTCATGTCCACCTTCGTCCAGAGCGTGCGCCCCGGTTCCTTGATGGCTTGCGGGTCATTGGCGGGGTAACCGAAACCGGCGTTACCGGCCAGGTTCAAGTGTTCGGCGTAAGCCTTGCCGAACAGGTTGTCGACGCCGCTGCTGACCTTCCAGTTGTTGTTGATCCGATAGGCACCGTTAAGGGAGAACACGGCGAAGCCGGGTGTCTTGTCGAAGTCCTTGCCGACCACGTTGCCTTTGTTCTGGTCGATGCGGTTTTGCGCGGCGACCACTCTCCACAGTGCGCCGGCGCTCCAGTTGTCTTCGCTATAGGTCAGGCCAAAACGAGCATCCAGCGGTGGCATTTGCGGCAATGCACTGCCATCGCTGCTGTTCTTGCCCCAGGCGTAGGCCAGGGTCGCATCGGCTTTCCAGTTTTGGGTGAAGTTGTAGGCCGCGCCCAGTTCGCCACCCATGATTCGCGCGTCGATGTTCTCGGCTTGCGAGGTCATGCCCATCATTCCGGGCGTGTAGTTGAACAGGATGTAATCGCGTACCTGGCCGACGTAGGCCGAGGCCCAGGCTTCGAGAACTTCGGTCTTGTACTGCAGGCCGAAATCGAGCTGGATGGTTTTTTCCGGCTTGATCGAATCGAAGGCATTCACCGATCCGGCGGGGCCGGAGTTGGGCGAAAACAGCTCCCAGTAATCCGGAAACCGCTGGGTATGCCCCAGGCCCGCATACAACGTGGTCGGACTGTCGGCCAGGTCGTGTTCGTAGCGGATGAAACCGCTGGGCAGGGTATCGGCGCGGGTGTCGTCGGCGGTCGGGTTCGGCCGGGTCATCATTCCCGAACCGGTGGTCTGGCGAAAATCCTTGGCCGAAGCGCGGTCCAGGCGTGCACCGCTGATCAGTCGGTCACGCTCGGCGGCGTACCAGGTCAGCTCGCCAAACACCCCGTAGTTATGGAAGTCGGCATCCTTGGTGTACGGCAGGTCCTTGTAGGTGTCGATGCCCATCGCGCTGCGTTGGCGATGCTCATTGGTCTGCGCGTCGATGCCGCTGATCAATTGCACATCGGCCCAGCGCCAGGTGCCCTTGATTCGCGCACCGAGGGTACGGCGGTCGACGTTGGACGCCATCGGCCCGGCCATCATCCCGGTGCCGGACGGTGTGCGCAGGGTGTAGTTGTCCATGACGTGGTCGGCGTAGTTGTAGTAGACCTGCGCTTCGAGTTTTTCCATCACGTCGCTGATGTTGGATTTCTCAAAACGCAGGCCGAGGCTTTCGCGCTTGAACTGCGAGCCGTCCATGCCGCGCCCGGCGTAACGCGCCTCACCGTCGCCCTTGCCGGCAGTCAGCTCCAGCAGGGTGTCGGCATCCGGGGTCCAGCCGAGTGCGACGTCGCCGTTCCATTTGTCATAGCGCGACGGGACGGTGTTGTTGTTGCCATCCCGATAGTCGTCGGCATGCGCGGTGTTGCCGATCACTCGCACATAGCCCAATGGCCCACCGGCAGCCGCGTCGACCACTTTGTCGAAGCGGCCGTTGGAGCCTGCCAGCACGCTGGCGTTCACCCGTGTGCCAAGTTCGCCGAAGCTTTCCGGCTCGCGATCGAAAAGGATGGTGCCTGCCGAAGCGCCCGGGCCCCAGAGCACGGTTTGCGGGCCTTTGATCACGGTCAGCTTGTCGTAGGTTTCCGGCGAGATGTACGAGGTTGGCGCGTCCATCCGCCCAGGGCAGGCGCCGAGCATCATGCCGCCGTTGGTGAGGATGTTCAGGCGCGAACCGAACATGCCGCGCAGCACCGGGTCACCGTTGGTGCCGCCATTGCGAACCTGGGCGAAACCCGGAATGGTCTTCAGATAGTCCGAGCCATCGCTGGCCGGCACCGGTTGGCGCGGGTCTTTCGGGTTGGTAACGATGGTCAGCGGTGAACTCGGAGCAATGGCGGTGATGACCGTCGGGCTCAGTTCTTCACTGTGACCGGCGTGTTCATCGGCCAGCGCGGAGGGCGCCAGTAACGCACTGCACAGAATCGCAGTGGCGTGCCTGAAACGAATGCTGGATTCGTTCTGGGTAAAAATGGCTTGAGCAGGGCTCAAGCCTGTGTCAGCAGAAAACCTGGACATGACAATTTCCATCGAACAGTCGTAAACGACACGGCCGACAACCAGAAGCTGTCTTCTCAACCGTGTGAAATCAGAGGTGGCTGTTTACGCGATGATGGGTGGGGCGCGGGTGCGGGCGCCGGGGAAGAAAGTTTGCCGGGCATGGCCCAGGCGCGGGGAGGGTATGGTGAACGTGTTGACGGGCGGGATATTGAAGGCGACGAAGGACCCGCCACCGGTCAATGCCGGGCAATTGAACAGCAGGCTGCAATAGCCGCATTTTTCCCAGATTGCATGGTGCCCGGCCGCAGGCGGGCAATGTTCGGCCGAGGGTTGCGCGCCGTGGTCGGCGTGCTCCATTGCCGACATGTCCATGCTCATGTCCATCGACATGTTCATGGACATCGGGGTGCGCGAATCCATCGGCATCGACTGAGAAATCAGCGGACCGATAAAGATCATCAGCATGGCGAACAGGCTGATCCAGCTGCCGCGTGTCAGGCTCGATGGCTGACGACGTGGACTGGATGACCTGGCGCTAAGCGGGCGCATGGGCGTGTTCAGCTCAGTTGGTTACTGGACGTGCGCGTGTTGTTGCGTAACCTCGGGCGCCTGCTTCTGCACCGCCACTTCGACCGTCACGTCACCGGACTTCTCGAAGTGCAGGGTCATCGGAAAGCGCTTGCCGTCGCTGAGCAGACTGCGGTCTTTCAAGCCCAGCAGCATTACGTGATAGGCCATCGGTGCAAACGTGACATTGCCACCGGCAGGGATTTCCACACTCGGAACGAGCTGCATTTTCATCAGGTCGTTCTGCATCACATGCTCGTGCAGTTGCGCTTCGCCAGAGATTGGCGAGTCGACGCTGAGCAAGCGGTCGGCGGTCGTGCCCGAGTTGTGAATCACGAAATAAGCCGCAACGGTCGGCGCATTCGGCGGCAACTCCTGCGACCACGGATGGGCGATTTCCAGTGCGCCGGCCTTGTATTCGTGGGCATTGGCAAAGCAGGCAGGCAGCAGCAACGCGACCAGAACGATGAGTTTGTTCAACATGGCAGTTCTCCAGAGCGATTCAAAACGCAGATCAATTGCGAGAAGGAATCACACCAGAGGCGAGGCGCGGGGATTGAGACTCGGCCATTGCTGGCGCGGTGACGGGGAGTTCAGTGTTGCGGGGGGCAGGCTTCGATTGGCTTCGAACTGCGCGAAATACAACTGCGGCATATGCCCGGGCAACGCCACCAATGGCGCAGAGCCGGAGCAGCACCAGCAATGCTGCATGTTGGAATGATCGTCGTTTTGCGGGGCTTTCTGTTCAATGTCGCCGATGGAGATCGCCACCAGCTTGGTGCCGCCGGACGTGCAGAAACTGCCCCACAACAATTGTTCGGCGGGTGACTTCGCCGACTGCGCCATCGCTCCGGACATCGGCATGGCGAGCATGTTGAACAGCACTGCGAAGCAGGCTATCCAGGTAATTGCGAGCCGTTGTCGGGACATGGGACAAAATCCGTTGGGTGGGCGATCAGGCGCGGGCTATTTAGCCTGATCAGGGCCGATAAGTAAAAAAGCGACGTGCGGTTTGGTGTCGCAGTAAAAACACGTGGCTCAGTGCGCACGTACCGCATGTACTTGTATATCTACTCCCAGCGTAGCTCGAATTACGGCAAATATCGCAGCCAGGTTATCCATGCTTGGGTTGCCTTTGGCAGACAGCATTCGATGGAGACTTTTGCTGGGTTTTGCCGTTTCCTTTGCGAGTTCTTCAAAGCCAACAGTAGCGTTTATGAGGTCGCGCAAGATGATCCGGGCCATTTCAGGTTCGCCGTTAAGAAACAGAGTAGCAGCCTCATCCAACAATGCCTGGGCGAACTCGGGGTCACGTTGGGCACGCTCGGCAATGGTGTGTTTGTAGCTTCGGGTGAGCGCCATGACGTTGTTGTCCTGAACGTATTCTTCGAGTGTGATCACAGGTGGCCCTGAAGGTAACAAATAGGTTACTTATCATGCAAGCCGACCATCCTGCCCTACGAAGTGAACACCAACAACGCGTCAAGTGTTTCCTCAAGCGTCAGAAACTCCCGCTCAACCCCCGGCAACACCGGCCGCTTCAACACCAATACCGGCACCCCACGCTCACGCGCCACTTCCAGCTTCGGCTCAGTAGCCGTGCTGCCGCTGTTTTTGCTGATCAACACATCGATCTGCCGACGTTCAAACAACTCACGCTCATCATCAATCAGAAACGGCCCGCGCGCGCCGATCACTTCGCAGCGCTCGTTGCCGGGATAAACGTCGAGTGCGCGCAGGGTCCAGAATTGCTCCGACGGAATTTCGTCCAGGTGCTGCAATGGCTCGCGGCCGAGGGTGAACAGTGGTCGACGAAAGGGTTTCAGGGCCTGGATCAGCTCGGACCAATCGCTGACTTCACGCCAGTCATCTCCGGCCTGTGCCTGCCACGCCGGGCGCCGCAGTGCCCAGCAGGGAACACCGCTCAAACGCGAGGCAGTCGCTGCGTTTTGACTGATCTGCGCGGCGTAGGGGTGAGTGGCGTCGAGCAGCAGATCGATGCCTTCATCGCGAATGAACTGTGCCAGACCTTCGGCACCGCCATAACCGCCGACGCGAACCTGGCATGTCAGATCCGTCGGCACCCGGCCGATGCCGGCGAGGCTGTAGATATGCTCGGGTCCCAAGGTGCGGGCAATGGCGAGTGCCTCGGTCACGCCGCCGAGCAGCAAGATTCGTTTCATTGAAAAGCTCCCGCGTGGCCGACAATCCCGCCCTGGCGGTCGATGGCAAACACTTCCACCTGAACCTGCGCCGGCACCACGCTGCGGGCAAAGTCCAGGGCGTGCCGGCACACCGCATCACCGAGGGCGACACCGGCGGCGCTGGCCATGGCCAAGGCTTGCTGGCTGGTATTGGCTTCGCGGATGCCTTGCTGCAACGCTATGTCAGCGCCGATCGCGGCGGCCCATTCGGCCAGTTGTGGCAGGTCGATGCTCGAATGCCGGCTGTGCAAATCCATGTGCCCGGCCGCCAGTTTGCTGATCTTGCCGAAGCCACCACAAATGCTGAGTTTAGCCACAGGCACTTTGCGCAGATGTTTGAGCACCGCGCCGACGAAGTCGCCCATCTCGATCAGGGCGATTTCCGGCAGATCGTAGACCCGGCGCATGGTGTCTTCGCTGGCGTTGCCGGTGCAGGCGGCGATGTGCAGGTAGCCGTTGGTTTTTGCCACATCGATGCCCTGGTGGATCGAGGCAATGTACGCGGCGCAGGAAAACGGCCGGACGATGCCGCTGGTGCCGAGGATCGACAAACCACCGAGAATGCCCAAGCGCGGGTTCATGGTTTTCAGTGCCAGGGCTTCGCCGTTTTCGACGTTGACCGTGACCTCGAAGCCGCCGCTGTAGCCGAGCTCGTCGGCCAGCCGGGTCAGGTGATCGCTGATCATTTTGCGCGGCACCGGGTTGATCGCCGGTTCGCCAACGCCCAGTACCAGTCCGGGGCGAGTGACCGTGCCGACACCGCGTCCGGCATTGAAGCGGATGCCCGGCTCATGGTTCAGGCGCACGTGGGAGTAGAGCAGTGCGCCGTGGGTTACGTCCGGATCGTCGCCCGCGTCCTTGATGGTTCCCGCTTCGGCACCTTCATTCGCCAGTCGACAGAACTCCAGACGCATCGGTACGTGCTTGCCCTTGGGCAGGATGATTTCCACCGCGTCCGCCGTGGTGCCAGCGAGCAACAGGCGAGCCGCCGCCAGAGTGGTCGCAGTGGCGCAGCTGCCGGTGGTCAGGCCACTGCGCAGCGGTGCGGGTTGTTCGGCGGTCTCGTCACGCATCGAGAGGCTTCGTCATGTCCAGCACGGTAATCGGCAAGGCCTGGCGCCAAGTATCGAAGTCGCCCAGCGGTTGCGCCTGAGCGATATGAATGCGCGTCAGCTCACCGCCATGCTGTTCACGCCAGGCCATCAGGGTCATTTCACTTTGCAGCGTGACCGCGTTGGCGATCAGCCGGCCGCCAGGTTTTAGGGCTGCCCAGCAAGCGTCCAGCACGCCTTCGCGGGTGACGCCGCCACCGATGAAGATCGCATCCGGAGGTTCGAGGCCGTCGAGGGCTTGTGGCGCGCGGCCGTGAATCAGTTGCAGGCCGGGCACGCCAAGGGCATCGCGGTTGTGTTCGATCAGTTGCTGCCGGCCTTCGTCGGCTTCGATGGCCAGTGCCCGGCAACTTGGGTGGGCGCGCATCCATTCGATGCCGATCGAGCCGCTGCCGGCACCGACATCCCACAGCAGTTCGCCGGGGACCGGAGCCAGGCGTGCGAGGGTGATTGCACGCACGTCACGCTTGGTCAGTTGGCCGTCGTGCTTGAACGCCGAGTCCGGCAGACCGGCCAGTCGTGACAGGCGAGGTGTATTGGGTTCGGCAATGCAGTCGATGGCGATCAGGTTGAGGTCGGCGATGTCGGGATCGGTCCAGTCGCTGGCGATGCCGTCGACACGCCGCTCGGCTTCGCCGCCCAAATGTTCCAGCACGGTAAGTCGGCTCGGGCCGAAGCCGCGTTCACGCAGCAGTGTGGCGATGGCGGCGGGACTGCTGCCGTCGTTGCACAACACCAGCAAGCGCACGCCGCTGAACAATTGCGCGTTGAGCGCGGCGACGGGGCGGGCAACCACCGACAGCGTCACCACGTCCTGCAATGGCCAGCCCATTCTGGCAGCGGCCAGCGAGCAAGAGGAGGGGGCTGGCAGTGTCAGCATTTCATTGGCCGATACCCGCCGCGCAAGGCTGGCCCCGACGCCGAAAAACATCGGGTCGCCGCTGGCCAACACACAGACGGGCTCGCCACGCAGGGCCAGTACCGGATCAATGGAGAACGGACTCGGCCAGAATTGGCGGTCGCCACGAATGCAAGGCGGCAACAAATCCAGATGCCGTTGACCGCCGAAGATCCGTGAGGCACGCAGCAGCGCATGCCGGGCGTTCTTGCCCAGACCTTTGAAACCGTCTTCACCGATGCCTACAACTGTCAGCCAGGGCGTCATGCCTGCTCCTTGAAAAAGTGCCCCACGACCAGGTCGGGACTGGGCGGAATGATACCGCGTCGCTGCGGTTTTTTACGTATTCCACGCAGCTCAAACCGCGCCCGTTAAATATCCTGTGTTACTCCACAGATTGTTGGAGGGCTCCGCATCTGGTTAGTTGTCGTCGTTGGTTGACGTAGAGATCAACCCATCAAACATACAAAAAGGATTTTTTATGTTCGACACACCTATGGAGTTTCCGTCGCTGGAACAGCGCCTGGCCTTTCTTGGATTGACCGATGCGGTATCCGCCGCTCATGCCCCGCAGGTCACCGCACGTTCGCAGGCATTTGCGCTGCCGGGCAGCGATCCTGCACCTGCTCGGGCAGCCATTGCCGGCAGCACCATCGTTTCCGTGACCGAAGGAGTATCCGAAAGCGATGAACAGGATGTGCTGGACTGCGCGCTGTATCTGGAACAGTACACAGACACTCGCTACAACCGCGAAACCGAGTGGTACCAGTGGTTGCAGCACTACACGCTGGGGCTCTGGCACCATGGCTGGATTCATCAGCGTCCGGTCATGCTCGACACGCGGGAGCTGGTGCTGAATGAACCGATTTCCAGTGCGATCCTGGAGACACTCAAGCCAAACGTCAGTGGCAGCGTGTACAGCGCCGCGATGCACGCGTTCGAGGCGTTGAAAGACAATCTCCGGGCATCGATGCTGCTGGCGCGAAAAAGCGGGAGCGAGCGCGGCAGGCAATTTCAGATGATGCCCTGCGGCTACGATGCCAAGGGGCGGCTGACTGTCATGCTGATTCACTGCTGGTATTTCGCCGCCGTCGACCCGGACGAGTTTCTGTTCTGGAAGTGGGAGGATTACCACCTCACGCTGATTCAGCATTACGGGACGTTCACGCTGGACAGAAAACGTTTCGACCAAGTGGCACCCGCCATGCGCGCAAAAATTACCCAGCGCAGCCGCGAGTATCTGATGCGGATGTGAAGGGAGGGCGTTCGTTCGAACTTGCCGGGCTGCGTGGCGGTTAACCTTCCCGTCGTCCGACAAGCTTTTCATACCCCGTTGCAAAGCAGGCATAATACCGCCCGCTTCGCCCGCGAAGTGCTTCGCCACCTGAACGGGTCATCCCCTTGAACGAACGCCCTGTGTCCACCGCCTTACGCCCCTCGGCCTGTCCGGGGTTGCTGCGTATTGTCCCGGCGCTGGATGGCGGAATCTGCCGGATCAAACTCGGCGGCGGTTCGATCAGCAGCTTTCAGGCCGAGGCAGTGGCAAGTGCGGCAGAACGTTTTGCCAGTGGCGCGATCGAGGCGACCAACCGCGCCAATCTGCAAATACGCGGGATTGGCCGTGAGCAAACGGCATTGATCGAGAGCCTGCTGGCCGCCGGTCTGGGGCCGCAAAACGCGGCGGGCGATGACGTACGCAACCTGATGCTCAGCCCGAGTGCCGGGATCGATCGCAAGATGCTGCTCGACACACGTCCATTGGCTGAGCGGATCCTCGTCACGCTGCAAACTCACGAACCCTTCCACGACCTCAGCGCCAAGTTTGCCGTGCAACTCGATGGCGGCGAGGCCTCGGCGATGCTCGAACATCCCCACGACCTGTGGCTCTCGGCCTTTGGGCGAGACGACGAGACGCGGTGGGCGTTCGGTCTGGCGGGTTGCCCAACGGACGCGCCCGCAGGTTCAGTGGCACTCGACGATGGCCACAACCTCGTGGTCGCGGTGCTTGAGTTGTTTCTGGAACTGGCGCGACCCGAGCAAACGCGGATGCGTCATTTGTTGGCCGAGCACTCGATCGAAAATGTCCTGACTCGACTGGCCGGACGCGTATCTATCCAGGCCATGACCGATTGGCGACGCACTGCGGATTCAAGTGTTCTGCACATCGGCGCTCATCCACAGGCGCTGGCAGATCTTGTCTACGTCGGCGCAGTACCGCCGCTGGGGCGACTTGATCCGGCGATGCTGCGAGGCGCGGCACAATTGGCGAGCGAGTTCGGCGACGGCAACCTGCGGTTTACCCCGTGGCAAAGTCTGCTGCTGCCCAATGTTCGCAGCGAACACGCCATTGATGTCATTGAGCGCCTGGAGCAGTTGGGTCTGTTGTGCGACCCCGGACAATCGTTGACACGACTGATCGCCTGCACCGGTTCAAGCGGCTGTGGCAAAGGTCTGGCTGAAACCAAGGGCGATGCCCTGCAACTGGCCACTCTGCTGCAACGTCACGGGCACGCACTGAATGTGCACCTGAGCGGTTGTTCGCGTTCCTGTGCCGCCGCGCATGTTGCGCCGGTCACATTGCTGGCCGTCGCCCCCGGCCACTACGATCTCTATTTTCGCGATGCAGCGCAGCCCGGTTTCGGCGCGGTGCACGCACGCAACCTTACTATTGAAGCGGTCGCGACTGTGCTCGACGCCCGCTCACGGAGCGCCCTTGATGCTTGATTACATCCGCGACGGTCAGGAGATCTATCGCAACTCCTTCGCGATCATTCGCGCCGAGGCCAACCTCGCGCGAATCCCGGCCGATCTGGAAAAACTCGCGGTGCGGGTGATTCACGCCTGCGGCATGGTCGATGCCATCGACGGTTTGCAGTTTTCCGAAGGTGCGGGCAAGGCAGGGCGTGACGCGCTGGCTGCCGGCGCACCGATCCTGTGTGATGCACGGATGGTCTCAGAAGGCGTGACCCGCGCGCGGTTGCCGGCGAACAATCAGGTGATCTGCACGCTGCGCGACGAGAGCGTTGCGGAACTTGCCCGCGAACTGGGCAACACCCGTTCTGCCGCTGCGCTGGAGCTATGGCGTCCTCATTTGGAGGGCAGTGTGGTGGTGATCGGCAACGCGCCGACCGCACTGTTTTACCTGTTGGAAATGCTCGACGCCGGCGCCCCGAAACCGGCGTTGATCCTCGGCTTCCCGGTGGGCTTCGTCGGCGCCGCCGAATCGAAGGCAGCGTTGGCGGCGGACAGCCGTGGCGTGCCTTTTGTCATCATGCAAGGTCGCCTGGGTGGTAGCGCCATGGCCGCCGCCGCCGTCAATGCCCTCGCCACGGAGATCGAATGATGCAGCAACCTGGACGTTTGATCGGCCTTGGCGTCGGCCCTGGTGATCCGGAACTGATTACCGTGAAAGCCCTGCGCCTGCTGCGCGAATCGCCGGTGGTGGCGTACTTCGTCGCCAAGGGTAAAAAGGGCAATGCGTTCGGCATCATCGAGGCGCATCTGCAGGAAGCGCAGAACCTGTTGCCGCTGGTTTACCCGGTGACCACCGAAGCGTTGCCGGCGCCGTTGTCCTACGAGCAAGTGATCAGCGATTTTTACGATGACGCCGCCGAAGAACTGGCGACACACCTCGATGCCGGTCGCGACGTGGCGGTGATCTGCGAAGGCGATCCGTTTTTCTACGGCTCCTACATGTACCTGCACGACCGGCTCGCCGAGCGCTATCAGGCCGAAGTCGTGCCGGGCGTGTGCTCGATGCTTGGCGGCGCCTCGGTACTCGGCGCGCCGCTGGTGTATCGCAATCAGAGTCTTTCGGTGTTGTCCGGCGTGCTGCCCCACGACGAACTCAAGCGTCGCCTGGCCGACGCCGACGCGGCCGTGATCATGAAGCTGGGGCGCAACTTTCCCAAGGTTCGCCAGGTGCTGGAAGAACTCGGTCTCGCTGGGCGCGCGTTGTACGTCGAGCGCGCGACCATGGCCAATCAGAAAATCGTGCCGCTGGATCAGGTCGAGCCGATGTCCTCGCCGTACTTCTCGCTGATCATCGTTCCCGGCGAAAGGTGGCAAGGCTGATGACCCGACCAGCTCCGGCGATTGTCATTCTCGGCAATGGCAGCCTCGCCACCGCGCGTACGCTCCAACAGGTTTACCCCGGCGCCTTGATCCATGGGCTGGCCGAGCGGGTCGATGGCGCGGATCGTGTCTATCACGAGTTCGGCGCGACCCTGCGAGAACTGTATCAACAGAACACGCCGATCATCGCGTTGTGCGCGGCCGGGATAGTGATCCGCACATTGGCGCCGTTGCTGCTCGAAAAGGGCGCCGAGCCACCGGTGCTGGCTGTGGCCGAAGACGGTAGCGCGGTGGTGCCGTTGCTCGGTGGGCTGGGCGGCGTGAACGTGATGGCGCGGGAAATTGCCGCCCATCTCGACGTCGCACCGGCCATCACCACCAGCGGTGAGCTGCGTTTCGGTACGTGCCTGCTCAACCCGCCCAGCGGCTATACCTTGGGCGATCTGGAACTGGGCAAGCGTTTCGTTTCTGATCTGCTCGCCGGCGAAACCGTGCGCATCGAAGGTTCGGCTCCGTGGCTCGCGCAAGCGCAATTGCTTGAAGATGCACAGGCGCGGCTGGCGGTGCACGTCAGTCATGCCGAGCGCCCGCCGGCGGCCAACGAATTGCTGATCTATCCGCGCAGTGTGTTGGTCGCGGTCAGTGCCGGCGTTGCGGATTTGCCGAACGTGATTCGCCAGGCCTTGCATCAGGCTGCAATTGCCGTGCAGTCGGTGGCCTGTCTGTTGGCCGCCGAAACCGCAATGGCCAGCCCGGCGCTGCGTGACGCGGCACTCGAACTGGGTGTGCCTTTGCGCTTTTCCAGTGCCGTGGGTGGAGCCGTTGAACTGGCACGTCAGGCGATGGAGCCGGAAGCTTCCATCGTTGGTGATGATGCCGTCGCCATTGCCGTGGCCGCGCAGCCATTGGACCCGTTGCAGATCGGCCGTGCGCGCGGGCGCCTGGCGGTGATTGGCCTGGGGCCGGGTGCGGCCGAGTTGATGGTGCCGGCGGTGAAGACCGAACTCGCACGCGCCAACGACGTGCTGGGTTATGAAACCTATGTACGCATGGCCGGGCCATTCCGCGCGGACCAGGTGCTCCATTGCACCGACAACCGCGAAGAGATGCAGCGTGCCCGTCATGCATTCGAACTGGCGGCCCAAGGGCGATCGGTGGTGGTGGTGTCGTCGGGCGATCCGGGTGTTTTCGCCATGGCTGCCGCGGTGCTCGAAGCGCTTCACGAGTCCGATGACGTCAATTGGCACAACGTCGATCTCGAGATCCTGCCGGGCGTGTCTGCCTCGTTGGCAACCGCGGCCCAGGCCGGTGCACCGTTGGGTCACGACTTTTGTGTGCTGTCGCTGTCGGACAACCTCAAGCCCTGGTCGATCATCGAGAAACGGCTGGACCTGGCTGCTCAAGCTGATCTGGCCCTGGCGTTCTACAACCCGATCTCGCGTTCACGTCCATGGCAATTGGGACAAGCACTGGAGATCGTCGCTCGGCACCGGGAACCGGAAACACCTGTGGTGCTGGGGCGCGATGTCGGCCGTCCGGGGCAGTCGCTACGAGTGACGACCCTTGGACAACTGACGCCAGATCAGGTTGATATGCGAACCATGGTGCTGATTGGTTCCTCAACCACGTGTGTCTTTCCACGCCCGGAAGGTGGCGTGTGGGTATACACGCCTCGCTGGTATGGCAATAAACCGTAAGTTGCAGAATGGGCCGGCGCAATGCCGGCCTTGTTTATTTTAAGTTATCCGTTTGTTATTTAAATGCCGGCTTATTAGTCGGCATTTTTGCATCACAATATCTTGTGGTTATTTCTGGTTTGACCAAATTTTTGTGGGTCGCTAAGTTTTATTTGTCTGCAAGAGGCAGGCTTAATTAAATGATAAGGGAGTTGATAATATGATTATGGATGAAGTGATGGGTGAGGCATTCGACTATGCCGCGCAGCGGGAATATTTTGGACTGACTGAAACAGTGCGGCCAATGACGCGTATGGCAAGTATCAGTATGACCTCGGTGCAAAGTGACAACGAATCCGCCGCCGTCTTGGGATCAACCGTTGCGGCTTATGATGAAGCACTGTCGGACGAGGATCGCGAGGCATTTGACGATACGATTCTTTATGCGGAAATGCGTGCAGACACGTATTACAACCGCGAGTCCCAGCGCCGCGAATGGTATGGCGAATATAGCAAAGCACTGACCAATTGCGGTTGGCCGACCATGAACGACCCTTATAAGGAATACATCAGTCGGGATCTGGCCTTCACCATGGATGAGGCTGCACTGCAGATCATCGCCTTGGCCGCCGGTGCCGATAAACTGAAAGTCCTGCCACTGATTTCCGCAGCTTTTAATTCCCTGGAAAAGAACGATGGCGCAATAAAGCTGATAGAGCTGAAAAGTAAAAAGAATAAATCCGGTGACCTTAAGGTTGTTCCATGTGTATTGCTGGGTGGGCGACCAACAATGATCGCGTGTGCGATGCAGATGGAGGCGAAAGAGCTGATTACAAAGATTCTGTTTTTCAAGTTTCGGGGTGAGGAGGTGAAAATATACAGCGCCGCTACCCGCCGTACATTGAATCGGCGTGCTTACAATGTCGTCAAGGATGTTGTTCAGGGTGCAGTCGATAAGGCTCGGCTCGATTACTTTAAAGTTCCGCTGTAATTATGATGAGAACTTCGATGCTTGAAGTTCTCTTTGCTTCTACAGTTTGCAAGGTGAAACATGGAAAGTAATCGTCAGGAATCGTTTGTCGATACCGGTTTGTTAAGCGTGTTGTCGAGTTCATTGGAAAGCCAAATGAAGTGCGACACGTTGTATTCACTACTCGCCGCCCGGTTGATGGCGTCGAGTAAGTTTTCGAATGTCGAAGAGTTTTCGCAATGGCACAGCACCTTTGTCCAGGCGCTTGAGCGGAGCGCTTGGACGCTTCGGGGAGAGCAAGTGCTGCGGCCGACATTTGAAGGCCGGCCAAGCGTCACGCTCAGTGATGTGATCGTTCAGGCAATGGCAGGTCCGTCGCTTCAGGAGCAAAGTGCGTTGGTACTTGAAGCATTGAATGCCTTCAGCAAAATCCCCACGTATTCACCATCGGCGGTGCGCTTTTGGGAGCGCTGTGTCAGTCAGCGCACGGTCAAGGTGCCGGGGAAGGAAGAGGAGCAACGCTTTAAGGTGCATGTGCTGTTTGCAGTGAGCTCACGCAAAGCCTGCATGGATTTGTTCCAGCTTGAGTTCGAAACGACGCAAACCGTGGAAGAGCCTTTTTTGCAGCTGGCTTTTTTGCCGCGCAGTTTTACTTCACCGGTATCGGTGAAGCATCACAGGTTCGAAATGGCGGCGAGGGCGTTTGCCAGAAGCAGGGAGCAACTCATCGCCTTTGTAAGGTGGCATCAGATGATAGCGGTCACGCCTGATATCGAACCCGGGCAGGATTACGTGACCTGTGGCGCCGTCATGGCACCAAATACCCTTTCACTCCGGTGAAAATAATCTGCGCTGCCAACGCACATACGAACAAGCCCATTAACCGGCTGACAATCTGCAAGCCCTGATCACCGAGAATGCGCTCGATTCGGCTGGACAGGTAAAGCACCACGCCGACAGTGAAGCTGGCCAGGGCAATACTGAGAATGGCGGTGAGCTTGTCGTCCCAGTGCGGCTGGCTCACGCCCATGACCAGCAAGGCCCCGATGGTACCGGGGCCGACCGTCAGCGGGATGGTCAGCGGAACGATGGTTACGTCCTGCTGCACGTTGTCGGTCTGCACGGCCGACTTGCCCTGGGCCATGCCCAGTGCGGAGATGAAAAGTACGCTTCCGGCACCAATGCGGAACGCGTCCACGGTGATGCCGAAGACGTCGAAAATCACTCGGCCAAACAGGTACAGCAAGACACTGGAGACCAGCGTGGCGGTCGCCACTTTCCAGGCCAGCCGACGTTGTTCCTTGCGTGAGTAACCGCGGGTGAGGCTGATGAAACAGGACAACACGAAGAACGGGCTGTAGAGCACCAGCATCTTCAGGTAAACGCTGAACAACACATGGAGCATGGTGCAAGCTCACTGACGAGGGAAGTCGAGGGGGAGTCTATCAGGCGATGGGGTCTGTCGGCTCAGGACGTTGGTGTCGCCGTGCGGTTCTGCAGATCGCGCTGGGCTACCCAGTGCTCGATCAGCTCGCGCAACTGCGAGAGCTCGACCGGTTTGGCCATGTGCCCATCCATGCCGGCCTGACGCGCGCGTTCTTTATGTTCGGCGAGGATGTGTGCGGTCAACGCCACCACGGGAGTACGGGTCCGCTGGTTGCCGACTTCCCAGGCGCGCAATTGCTGGGTGGCCGAGAAGCCATCGAGGATCGGCATTTCGCAATCCATCAGCACCAGGTCGTAGCGCTGGGCCTTCATTGCCTGCAAGGCTTCCTCGCCATTGCTGGCGGTATCCGGTTGCAGGTTGAGCTTGCCCAGCATGCCGCGGATAACCTTGGTCGAGATGCTGTTGTCTTCGGCCACCAGAATGCGGAAATCGCTGGGCACCTTGACCGGCAGCGTCGGGCCGGAAGAGGGTGGCTGCATGACGGCGAGACCCTTGTTGCGTTGGGTCAGTTCGTCGGCCAGTGTGGTCTTGAGGGTGTAGCCGGCCACCGGTTTGGCGAGGATGCGTTTGATCCCCGAATTGCGCGCAATGATCTTGCTCGGCGCATTGCTGATGCCGGTGAGCATGATCAGCAGGATGTCGTGGTTCAGGCTCGGGTCTTCCTTGATCTTGGCCGCCAGTTGCATGCCGGTCATGCCGGGCATGTTCTGGTCCAGCAGGACCACGTCGAAATAGTCACGCAAGTGCGCCTTGGTACGCAGCAGTGCCAGGGCTTCCTTGCCGGACGCAACGGCACTGACGTTCAAGCCCCAGGCGCTGCACTGCTGCACCAGGACCTTGCGACAGGTGTCGTTGTCATCCACCACCAGAACCCGTGCACCTTGCAGCGGGCCATCGAGGTCGGATGTCGGGTGTTCGAGACGATCCGGGTCCAGCGGCAATGTCAGCCACAAGGTGCTGCCCTGGTTGCTGCCACTCTTGATGCCGAACTCGCCTTGCATCAAGCGAATCAGCTGACGGGCGATCACCAGCCCCAGATTTCCGCCCAGACGGTTGGCCGACAGGAAGTGCTTGCTGTGCAGTTCGGCGTGCATCAGGGCATCGCGCTCTTCGGCGTCCATCGGTTCGCCGCTGTCCTGCACGGCGATGCGCAGGCGCGGTTTGGCGCTGCGCTCATCGAGGGCGACGACGATCAGGATTTCGCCTTCATCGGTTTTCTTCAGGGCGTTTTCCAGCAGGCTCAACAGGGTCTGGCGCAAGCGGGTCGGGTCACCGCTGATGACCCGTGGCACTTGCGGCTGGATGAAGCTGATCAGCTCGACATTCTGCTGTTCGGCCTTGGCGCGGAAGATGCTCAGGCAGTCCTCGATCAGCGCATTGAGATCGAACTGCACATCGTCGAGTTCGATCTGCCCGGATTCGAGTTTGGAAATGTCGAGAATTTCGTTGATCAGCGTCAGCAGCTCGTTGCCGGCGCTATGGATGGTCTGCACATAGTCACGCTGCTTGACCGAGAGAGGCGTACCCAGCAACAGCTCGGTCATGCCCAGCACGCCATTCATCGGCGTGCGGATCTCGTGGCTGATTTTCGCCAGGAACTCGGCCTTGGCGTTGATCTCGGCGTTGCTGGCCGCCAGGTCGCGGCTGATGCTGAAGCGATCTTCGGTGATGCGGCGCTGACGCTCGCTCAAGGCGATGCTCATCAGCAAGCCGCTGATGCAAATGAACGCCAGCAGAGTGGTGATCAGGCCGTGGGGTTCGATCAGGGTCAGCCCGAGCAGAGCGGGCAGGATGATCAGCGTGCCGAGGTTGAACACCACCATCGCCGCCACGAACAGCCGCGCCGGGCGATAGCCTTTCTGCCAGTGACAGGCGCTGACGAACAGCATGGTCAGGCCCGCAAGGGCGACCAGACCGTAGGTGATGATGTTCAGCGGCAATGTGTTGACGAACAGCAGCAACAGGCCGCAGATCATGATGAACAGGATCTCGCCCAACATCAGCTTGTTCAACGGATGTGGGCCGAGTGGGGCGAAGAATCGATAGGCGAACATAAGGCCGGCAGGTGCCGTCAGTAACAAGGCGAGGTAGGCGCCGGGTGTTTGTACGGCTTGCCAGTTCGGCAGCCATGGCCCTGCCAGATTCAGCAACAGCACCACGCTGAGCATCAGCAAACCTTCGCAGATGGCGAGCCAGAGACTGCTGCGTGAGCGGGTGTAGGCATAACGGATGAGGTTGTGCAGGATCAGCATGCCGATGCAGCCCAGCAGCAGGCCGTAGATCAACGTCTGGTTCTGGCTGGCCGCGGCCATCACCGCTGATTGCAGGGTGATGAAAGGTCGCAGCTGGTGTTCGGAAACCAGTCGCAGGTAAACGTCGAGAGGTTTGTCGATTTGCGGCAGCGGCAGCATGAAGTCGCTGCTGGGCAGTGGCCGGTCAGCCTGGGGCTGTTTGTGGCCGGTACTCGATTGCTCGATCAGCTTGTCGCCGTCCAGCACGTACATATTGAGTTGCAGCAGGTCGGGTGCGAATACTCTCAGCAACTGCTCATGCTTGCCCGGCGCAAGACGAAAGCGCAGCCAGAGCGCACCGTCGGGCTCGGCGGCCGTGATGCGTTCGAGATCGATAGGACTGAATTGGTTGGTATAGCGCGCGGAGCGTACATCGCTCAGCTGCAGGTCGCCCTGTTCGTCGAGCAATACCGCTAGGCCACTGCCTTGTCCGGCCTGAGCCGGGAGCATGCAGAGCAGGGTCAGCAGAGTGACGGTGAAACCTATGGCAATCCTGAGCCAGCGCACGGCGAAATCCCTTCGTAGGTTAATGCCAGAATATAACTATGCGCGGCGCCGGAATAGTCAGGCAAGGGCCCGAAGCCCTCGCCCGGCTGAATGGAAGCTTATTCCTGATTTTCGCCACGCTCGCGGGCAATGGCACGGTAGCCAATGTCCTTGCGATAGAAACAGCCTTCCCAATCAATGCTGGCCGCCAGTTTGTAAGCCTGCTGCTGTGCGGCATCGACGCTGGCGCCCATGGCAGTGGCGCAAAGAACACGACCACCGGCCGTAACAACCTGACCGTTTTCAAGAGCAGTACCGGCGTGGAAAACTTTGCCTTCCAGTGCCGCCGCTGCATCCAGGCCCTTGATGGCCGCGCCTTTGGCGTAGTCACCAGGATAGCCGCCCGCGGCCAGCACGATGCCGACGCTCGGACGTGGATCCCATTGTGCCTCGACCTTGTCCAGCGCCTGTGCCAGCGCAGCTTCTACCAGCAGCACCAGGCTCGACTGCAAACGCAGCATGACAGGTTGGGTCTCAGGGTCGCCGAAACGGCAGTTAAATTCGATAACTTTTGGGTTACCAGCCTTGTCGATCATCAGGCCGGCGTACAGGAAGCCAGTGTAGACGTTGCCTTCCTCGGCCATGCCGCGAACGGTCGGCCAGATCACCAGGTCCATGACGCGCTTGTGCACTTCGGCAGTGACCACCGGAGCAGGGGAGTAGGCACCCATGCCGCCGGTGTTCGGACCGGTGTCGCCGTCGCCGACGCGTTTGTGATCCTGGCTGGTAGCCATCGGCAGGACGTTCTTGCCGTCGACCATGACGATGAAGCTGGCTTCTTCGCCGTCCAGGAACTCTTCGATGACAACGCGTGAACCGGCGTCGCCGAAGGCATTGCCGGCGAGCATGTCGCGTACGGCGTCTTCGGCTTCGGCCAGAGTCATGGCAACGATCACGCCTTTACCGGCGGCCAGGCCATCGGCCTTGATCACGATCGGCGCACCTTTTTCACGCAGGTAAGCCAGGGCCGGCTCGATCTCGGTGAAGTTCTGGTAGTCGGCGGTCGGGATCTTGTGGCGGGCCAGGAAGTCCTTGGTGAAGGCTTTCGAACCTTCCAGCTGAGCGGCGCCAGCGGTCGGACCGAAGCAATCCAGGCCACGGGAACGGAACAGGTCAACGACGCCAGCGACCAGTGGCACTTCCGGGCCAACGATGGTCAGGGAAACGTTTTTCTCGGCAAAGTCCGCCAGTTGCTCAAGGGCGAGCACGTCGATGGCGACGTTCTCGCACTTGGCTTCGATGGCGGTACCAGCGTTGCCTGGAGCGACGAATACCTTCTGTACACGCGGATCCTGAGCCACTTTCCAGGCCAGGGCGTGTTCACGGCCACCGCTGCCAATGATCAAAACATTCATTTCAAAAACCTCGGTTGTGGGAGCAAGGCTTGCCCGCGATGGCGATCTTGGGGACGC
>NZ_JBSVXD010000064.1:0-28608 GCF_054070755.1 Pseudomonas sp. SDO5591_S426
TTCGCGAGCAAGCCCGCTCCCACAGGTTACGGCGATATCTGCCCGTTCACCCGCAACCAGTCCTCGGAACGACGCAAGCCTTCTTCCAGCGAAACCTTCGGCTCATAGCCCAGCAAACGCCGCGCCTTGGCAATCGAGATATCACCGGTACGAGCCAGCATGTACATCGCGTCCGGGGTGACCTCGCTTTTGATCTTGAACAAACCGTTGACCCGCCAGATCAGCTGCGTGAGCGCCGTCGCCAGGCTCAGTGGCAGCGTGCGCGGCGTGCCGCTGCGTCCGGCCCAGCGCCAGTGGTTGGCGAAAAACGCCTTGCAGGTAGTGGGACTGGCGCTGCTCAGATGGAAGATATGCCCGCACGCCTGATCCAGGCCAGCCGCCAGCATGATGCCGTCGAGCAAATCCTCGACGTACACCGGCGTGAAAACGCCCTTGCCGCCATTGGGCAGAATCAGTGCACCGGCCTTGGCCATCTTCAACGGCTCGATCAACCACGCGCGCGAACCCGGTCCATACACGTCCCCCGGCCGCACAACGGTGCAATCGATCTCACCGGCGGCATGGCTGGCCAGCACCACATGCTCGCTTGCACCCTTGGCCACGCCGTAGCGGTACTGGTTACCGATCACCACGTCGCAGGATTCATCCGCCTTGTCCGGGTAATTCCAGCCCAGCGCCGCAATTGAAGAAATATGCACAAAGCGCGTTGCCCCACTGGCAATCGCGACGTTCAGGCAATTGCGCACGCCCTGCACTGACACTTCCCGATAGAGCTTCCACGGCGCAGCCAGCGATACGACCGCCGCCGTGTTGATGAACAAATCGCAACCCTTGGCGTGCTCGGCCCAGACCTGTGGCCGGGTCAGGTCCCCGGCGACGACGTCATTTTCCGGGTCGGCAAACAGATCCATGCCTCGCACCTGCGCACCCAGAGCCTTGTAGCGTTTGAGCAGTGCCTTGCCGATAAAACCATTGGCCCCGGTGATGAACACCGAACGGGGAATCTGCGGGGTTTGCCCGCCCGCACCCACGGGCATTGTTGTTTTCGTCATACGAGATCCTTGCGATGTGCTCGAAGCCGTCGCTCCGGCAATTGTTTTTAGAGTTTCGGATCACGCAGACCCAGGGTCAGCTTGATGCACCTTGGCCATCCGGTTTTTGCATTTCACGCCAACTTTCCATCAGATGCTGCCAGCGTAGTAAACCCGTGCCGAGAATGTGCAAAGGTTGGCGTTTCAGGGGAATTCCGAACGGGCACGTGCATCGGCCATTCGATCGACTACCCTGAATTCTGGGTTTTCAACCGCAGGGCCAACCAAGATGCAACCAAGGAAGATCTTCATGAAATCACGCTTGAGTACTTTGACCCTCACTGCCGCACTGATCACGCTGGCTGGTTGTTCCTCGACTTCCCAGCCAGGCAGGCACACAAGCCTCGGGGAGGACGTGACAGGCTCCGGGTTCCTGGGGGATATCTACCCGAAAATGAAAGAAGGCGAAGACAAGGAAGCATTGCGTTTGTATCGCAACCCGAAATTCGCTTCCACCGCCAGTTTTACGCACTACAACAAAGTGCTCATTGACCCGATCAAGTTGTACGCCGGGCCCAAGTCCAAGCTGCACGATGCCCCTGCGACCGACACCGCCGCCATCGTTCAAGGCTTCCACCAGCAATTGACCGAACAACTGGGCAAGGACTACCAGATCGTCAATCAGCCAGGGCCGGACACCCTGCAAATTTCGGTGGCGATCGTCGATGCGGAAGCGGCAGATGCCTCGATGAAGGCCGCCTCCTACATCCCGATCCCGATAGGCCTGCCGGGGGCCAAGGCCGCGACCATGCAAACGATCACGCAAACCACCGGCAAGCCACCGTTTACCGGGCAAGTGACCATCGAAGGCAAGATTGACGACGCCAGGACCGGAGAAGTGATCGCCGCCGAAATCGATCGCCGGGTCGGTTCGCGGCGGCCGATCATTGGTTTGTTCGAAAGCAGCACCTACGACTCATGGAGCGATGTCAACGCAGCCGGGCTCTACTGGGCGGAACGCTTGCGCTACCGGCTCTGCGAGCGTCGCGGGGCGAGCGATTGTGTGCAGGCGAGCGAGTAACACTAAAGTTTTCAAGCCCCCTAAACGACGGAGGGTCAAGGGGCCTGACCAAGTTAAAGCAACAGCACTTGCGGTGAATTCTGTTAGCGTCATGGCTGTTTTTTGAGCGAATTGTGAAAGCCTAATATCTTCTGATAATTAAGCATATGTTGGCGTGGGCAAAATAAATGCTCATTGCCGGCACTGCAAGAACAAAATCAAAACAACTCTTCCTTAAAAAATCTGGATATCGCATCCGATATCACACAGCGAAAAACAACATATGACTATAGAACGCACCCACTCGCCCACTCCCGCACTCAATCACTGCTCAAAACCACAACCAACGACCACCCACAACAATGAATCAATAGCAAACATAAAACACCTCGTCGAAACCCTGCACGCCAACGGCATCACGACAACAAAATTCGAACTTGATATATTGCTAGCTAAAGAAACATTTACACTACCTGATCGAACCTTCGACCCTACCTCAATCAACTCTTGCTGCAATTTTGAAAAACTTCATCGCGGGGAATATACATTCACCGATTTAAGAACCAACATAACCTATACAATTGACCCCATAAAAACCAGCGCACTCATGTCCGTCCTCAACGATCAGCTAGCTGAGAAGTCCGTGAGCTTTTCTGTGTCTGCCGTAAGTTTTCATGACATGCAAATCGAGCCTTTAACTACATCCGACTATAAAAGTGGCTTACCCTTCCTGTTGAGTTGCGAAACCCGTCACTGCGATTTTATTGGCGGATTTGGTGGGAATTATCCTTTGGCGGAATACCTGTCACCCGATGGAATCTCCTGCAAGATTACGCGCGCCGCGGAATATGTTGGTCATGTCAACGCTTGGAAAGATAACGAAGGCAATATCTTGCTTGGCACTTTGGCCATGAAACAAGAGGAGGTCAAAACCAACGTGTTGCGCCAAACGCTTGAGCTATTTTCAAAAAGTTTGCTTGAGAACAACCCTGACACCCATAAAATATTATTGGGCATGGGTGGGCAAAACCTTTCCATACTCTTTTCGGATCATTTTATTCCAGGAGGAGAAGGACACTCTCCATTGGGAAAAATCCGGCACGAAGATGACATCATTCAACACGCCCCTATTGAAGTAAAAAAGCTTGAGCTCTTGACTGGCATGGACGTTTACGGGCAAGTAAACATCAACAATCAAGACAGCATCGGCATGAGTCCAAACAACCGGCTCGATATGAAAAATGCTGTGATATTCATGGATGACGAAAAGGCTAAAACAGTTGATGCCAAAGCCAGTGCGCTACTTGAAGAGATCCAAACCAAAGGTGCATATCGAGAGCAAAAAAACTCCAGAACAACAACGTGGCAAGAGATTCAGCATCGTGGGGATAGTCACCGCTTGGAAAAGTTTCACGACATCAAAAACCATCTTCTACAACTAGGGATCACCGATGTCAGGCTCGAACGCTCACAAGGCCAGGACTTGACGATATCCACACCGCAAAAACCACAAAATCTGCCTTATCCCGTACTGGACGGGAAACAGATAGACGACCGGTTTTTCACTAAAGTGAGGGTCGGTGGTCAACGTCCATAGCTTCAATAAACACACGTTTAAAACATCAATGTAAGGATTGCTGGCGATGGCATTCTAGGGTCGCCACCGCCAGCCATTCAACGTTACACCAAGTACGTCAATGCGGATCAGTTCGGGTCCAGCAACCCACCGCTCCAATTACTCGACACACGACTGCCGGTAAATTTCGCCACCACCACACCCTGAGAGATCAGTCGATCGCGATAGCGGGTCACCATACGCCCGGTCTGCTCGGCCACCAGCACCACCTCTGAAGACGGATCACCGGGGCGGCGCAGAATCCGCGCGAAGCGCTGGCCTTCCTCGACGATATCTCCCAGCTCTTTTTCAAAGATCAGTACGCCGGGTTGTGGCGCGAGAATGGTCTCCATCTGCGCCATGTCCTTGACCTCGACGGGCCAGTCGCCGGGTGAGACTGTGTCATCGATGATCCCGAAACCACACAGCCAGGCATACAGTCCTTCGGCATCCTGTTCGGCAAAGCGGTCGCTGACGTCGCCCTGCCCGCGCAGTTCCAGGGTCGCGGCCATGCGTCCTTGCGTCGTGCCTTCACGCAGCCACGGGGCAATGATGGTTTCCTCGAAAGAGCCATCACCGCCGTCATCCCAGATGATCGCCACGTCCATCTTCATCGCCGCCGCCAGTTCGCGGCCACGGGGCCAGAAGCTGCGGTGCACGTAGATGTAAGGCAGCGCTTCGTCATCGGTGTGCAGGTCGAGCATTACGTCCGCCGGTGCCGCCAGTTGCACCAGTTTCTTTTGCCATTCCTGGACATTGCTGGACGGTTGCGTCATCGCGGCCGACTGATCAAAGCCACGGTTGAAGTTATGCCCGGTGGCATCGTGAAAACGTCCGAGGATCCGCCCCTGGCGAAACTGGCCGATACCCAGTGGATTGGCCTGTGGCACCACGGTGACAGTGCCCTTGAGTCGGCCTTCGGATTCGGCCACCGCAAGGCGTTGCATCAACAGGTGCAGAACCAGCATCCCGGCGATTTCATCGGCATGCACGCCGGCCTGCAAATGCACCTTCGGCCCAGTACTGGCGCCCTCGAAACGCCAGGCACCGACCTGCACCGCGCCGCCATTGTTGTTGCGAACCTCGAACGAAATATCCTGCGCCATACGCTTGTCCTCCCGTCATGAAGGTTAATAACCGCACCGCCGAGACTGGTGATTGAACACACGTTCAACTAAGCTCGCCAGCGTGGACCACCGCCAAGGAATTCTTTGTGACCACCATCGCCCCGAAAAACCGCCGCGCCGAAGCCGATGAGCGCCGCGAACTGCTGGTTGCCGCCACCCTGCGCTGCCTGGTCCGCGATGGCCACGCCGGGATTTCCGTGCGGCGCATCGCCACCGAGGCCGGCGTGTCCGTTGGCCTGCTCAATCACCATTTCGGCAGCATCGATGCGTTGATTGCCGACACTTACCAGAAGCTCGCCAGCGAGCTGACCGCCGCCCTGCTCCACGAAATCCGCCAGGTCGGCACACCGGCAGAAAAAATGGACGCCTTTCTGGTCGGCTCTTTTTCACCGCGAGTCATGGACCCCAAACTGCTCGGTGCCTGGGTGGTGTTCTGGAGCCTGATTCGCCACTCCGAACACGTCAGCCAGTCCCACGAAAAAAGCTACGGCGCCTACCTCGACCTGCTGCGCCAGTTGCTCGATGAACTGGCGACCAGTGAAGGTTTCGTGATCCACGACACGCGCCTGGCCGCCATCGGCCTATCGGCGATGCTCGACGGTCTCTGGATCGAGTGGTGCCTGAACCCCGACACTTTCAGCCCCGCCAACGGGCTCCATATCTGCCGCTGCTGGATAAAGGGACTGCGACACGGAGCATTCAGCGCCGACGACGTCCTGTGACGAGTGCCGACCGAAAATCATCGCCAGGGTGCCGCTGACCGCGATCAGGCCAGCGCCGATCATCAGCGAGACATCCATCAACGTGCCCCAGATCAGGCTCGACAGCAGGAACGCCCAGATCAGCCCGGTGTATTCGAACGGCGCCAGCACCGTCGCTGTGGCGCGCTGGAAACTGGCGAACAACAGGAACTGACCGATGCCGCCCATCAACCCGGCGCCGAGCATGCCCAACCAGTCCGGCATCGGTGCCGGCGTGTGGGTCCAGGGCAACGCCACCGCCATGCAAATGACGAACACCACGTTGGTGATCAGCATCTGCTCCAGCACCGAGGTCTGGTCATCGACCTGACGCAATTGGATGTAGGTGAAAGCCCAGCACATCGCCGCCAGCAACGTCAGGACAATCGGCACCGGATTGGCCAGATTGTTCGGACGGCACGCAATCACCACCCCGACAAAACCGATGATCAGGGTGAACCACTGCCAACCGGTCACGCGCTCCTTGAGAATCGCCGTCGCCAGCACCGTGACCATGATCGGCGCCGAGAAATACAGGGTGGTCATTTCCGCCAGGGTCAGGTCCCGCGCTGCCGTGTAATACAGCAGCCACGCGGCGATCGACAACAACCCTCGCACCACCAGCAAGCGGCGACTGGACGAACGCCAGGCACGCTGCACCAGCTGTAAACGCCCGATCAGCAGACAGGCGACCGCCACCACCAGGGCGCGCCAGAACAGAATGGTGAACACCGAATAATCGGCCACCAGCCACTTGATGCCGGCGTCCTGCAAGGACAGGAACGCGTAGCCCAAGGTGCACAGACCTATGCCTTGTAACGAGCGGTCGACTATTGGCTTGTTCATCATGCGGACCTGCGTACCGGTGTGCCCCGGCGTTCGAAAAAGGCAAACATCGCCTCGATCAGGAACGTCAGGCAAACGTAGACACCGGCCACCAACAGCAACGGTTCATACACTTGCAGGGTCTGCGCGCGCACCACGTTGGCGGCGCCCAGCAGGTCAATCACCGCAATGGTCGAGGCCAGCGCCGTGGATTTGAGCAGCATCACGGTTTCCCCGGCCAGGGTCGGCAACAGCAGGCGCAGTGCCCGGGGCAACCGCACACGCAGCAGGGCCTGACGCGGGGTCATGCCGAACGCCGAGGCCGCTTCCATTTCGCCTTTGGGCACCGCCAGCAGGCCGCCGCGAATCACTTCGCCGACGTACGCACCCACCGACACCACCAGGGCGAAGACGATGTACCAATAACCATCGCGCAGATACGGCCAGAGGAAGCTGCCGCGAATAAGCGGAAACTGTGCAAACAGGCTGCCCAGCCCGTAGTAGAAAATGTAGATCTGGATCAGCAACGGTGTGCCGCGTGTCACGCTGGTATAGAACAAGCTGACCTTGGCGATCACTTTGTTTTTCGAGATCCGCGCCAGCGCCACCAGCACCGCCAGCACAAAACCGAACACACTGGAAATCAACAGGATGGCGATGGTCGTTTGCAGCCCCCGGACCAACAGCGCCCCGTATTCAACTATCCACGCTGGAATCATTTCATTCTCTCTGCCGGTTCAGTCAACAAGAGGCATCCAGCGACGAATGCGTCGCTCCAACCGTCCCGAAAGGTAGTTGGACACCAGCGTCACCGCGTAATACAGCGCCGCAGCCGTGAGGTAGAACAACAGATAGTGACGCGTCGACCCCGCCGCTTGCTTGGCGGTGTACAACAGTTCATTGGTGCCGACCACGCTGATCAGTGCGCTGTCCTTGATCAGGTTGATCCACAGGTTGGACATCCCCGCTATTGCATAGGGCGCCATGATCGGCAGCGTGACGCGACGGAACAGACCGAAACCGTGCAGGCCGAAGGCCTTGCCCGCCTCGATCTGGCCATAGGGAATCGCCTGGATGGCCGCGCGGAAAATCTCCGACGCATAAGCGCCTTGCACCAATCCCAGTACCACGATCGCCGCCAGCGGGCCGCTGACGTTGACCACTTCGTAACCGAGCGAGGTCATCAGCGAATTGAGCAGCATGGAACCGACGTAAAACAGCAGCAGGATCAGCAACAGTTCCGGAACCGCCCGGAACAACGTGGTGTAGCCACGGGCCAATGCCGCAATCGGTTTCGGCGCGCCCAACTTCAGGCAAGCCACCACCAAACCGATGGCCAGCCCGAGCACAAAAGCCCCGGCCGAAATCTGCAGGGTCATCCAGAGCCCCTTGAGCAGCGCCCCACCCCATCCTTGTTCGGTGAAATTGATCAAATCGAACATTGCTGGCATTTCAGTCTCCAAAAGCACCGCCGGCCCTTGTAGGAGCAAGGCTTGCCCGCGATGGGGCCCTTGAGGCTGTCAAAAGCATCGCGGGCAAGCCTTGCTCCTACAGGGATTTGTGTTTGGATTTGATGATCAGAACGTCGGCTTCACGCTCGTGCCGAAGTAGCGCTGCGACAGGTCGTCATAGTCCTTGCTCGCCAGCAGCTCATTGATCGCCTTGTCGAGCTTGGCCTTGAGCTCGGTGTCATCCTTGCGCAAACCGGCGCCTACGCCTTTGCCGAAGATCGGGTCGTACGGCACCGCGCCGAGGTAAGCCAGGTCTTTCGCATCCGGGGTTTTGACGAACGCCGCCATGGCAGTGCCGTCAGCCATCATCAGGTCGATACGACCGGCAATCAGGTCGGCGTTGGCCGAATCCTGGGTGTCGTAGTACTTAACGTCGGCGATTTTTTCGTAATAGGTCTTCAGGTAGCTGGCGCTCACGGTCGAGTTCTGCACACCGATGGTCTTGCCTTTGAGGTCATCCGGGTACCTCTTCACGGAGGCATCTTTAGGGCCAACGATGGCGATCACCGAGTCGTAGTAGGCCTTGCTGAAGGCGATCTGTTTTTCCCGCTCTTCGGTCACCGACATTGAGGAGAAAATCACGTCGATCTTCTTCGCCAGCAGCGACGGAATGATCCCGTCCCACGCCACTTCCTTGATCTCGCACTCGGCTTTCATTTCGCTGCACAGCTTGTGGATCAGGTCGACTTCGAAGCCCTTCCACTCACCGTTGGCCTGTTTCTCGGTGTACGGCGGATAGGGTTCGGCCGCGACCGCAAAGCGGATCGGCTGTGCCTGTGCCGCGCTCATGCCGGCCAGCAATACGCAGGCGGCGCCGGTTATCCAGTGTGCAAAACGTCGATTTCCCATGTTGTTTTCCCGTCTTTTTATGGTGTTAGCGAGTTTGGTGAGCGTTGACGAATTGCCGGCAACGCTCGCTGCGTGGGTGTACGAACACTTCGTCCGGCGAACCGGTTTCCTCGATCAGGCCTTGATGCAGGAAGGCGACTTTGGAAGAGACATCGCGCGCGAAAGCCATTTCATGAGTCACCAGGATCATGGTCCGGCCTTCTTCGGCGAGAGAGCGGATCACCCGCAGCACTTCCCCGACCAGTTCCGGGTCGAGTGCCGAGGTGGGTTCATCGAACAGCATGACCTTGGGCCGCATGGCCAGGGCCCGGGCAATGGCCACCCGTTGTTGCTGTCCCCCGGAGAGAAACGCCGGGTACTCGTTGCGCTTGGCCGCCAGCCCGACGCGTTCAAGCAAGGCTTCGGCCCGTTCAGTGGCTTCCGCTTTGCTTTCGCGCAGGACCTGGGTCGGCGCTTCGATGAGGTTTTCCAGCACTGTGCGATGGGGCCAGAGGTTGAAGTTCTGGAACACCATGCCCAGGCTTGAGCGGATGCGTACCAGTTGCTTGGCGTCGGACACCAGCGGCGCACCGGGGCGGGTGTGGTTGAGGTGAATGCTTTCGCCGTCTACCAGAATGCGCCCCTGATCCGGCACTTCGAGCATGTTGATGCAGCGCAGCAAGGTACTTTTGCCCGAGCCGCTGGCGCCGATCAGTGAGATCACCTCGCCTTCGCGGGCCGTCAACGACACGCCCTTGAGCACCTCGATATTGCCGAAGCTTTTGTGCAGCTTCTCGACTTCAATCATGGTTCGGGCGGCGGTCGGCAGAACCAGGGTTTCGGTGGCCACGCTGGTGATCACCGGCCGTGGCGCTTCTCCGTTCAACACCAGGACAAAAGCACGAATACGCCGACAAGCTTCGGTCAGTCGCTCTTCACCCAAGGTGAAGGACAGGCGTACAAAGCCTTGCGCCGGCTCACCGAAAGCGGCGGCATCCAGCACCGACACCCGCGCCTCGCGCAACAAGCGCCAGGCAAATTCCAGCGACGTCAGGCCGGTGCCGCGCACGTCCACCAGCACGAACATGCCGGCGTCGGGTTTGAGCACCGATATACCGGGGCAATCAGTCAGCCCCGCCACCACCAGATCGCGGCGGCGGCGATAGATATCACGCATGCCGTGGGTGACTTCGTCGTGAGACTGCACCGCCTTCAACGCGGCTTCCATACAAAACCCCGGCAAGCCGTAGAGCATGCTCAGCACCAGGGTTTCGGCATGGGCGACCAGCGCGGGATTGGCGACGATCCAGCCAATCCGCCAACCGGTCATGGCATGGGATTTCGACAGGCTGCCGATCACCACGCAGCGCTCGGCCATGCCCGGCAACGCCGCCAGGCTCACGTGATCACGCTCGAACGTCAGGCTTTCATAGACCTCGTCCACCACCACCCACAAGTCATGGGCGATGGCGAGTTCGGCGATGGCTTGCAGCTCTTCGCGGTTGAGCACCACGCCGGTGGGATTGTTCGGGTTGGACAGGAAAATCGCCCGGGTCCGGGGCGTGATGGCCTTGGCCAGCACCGCCGCATCGACACGAAAATCATCGTCCGCCGAGCACGGCACCCGCACCAGCGTGGCACCGGAAGCCTTAAGCGTCGCTTCGTAGGTCACGTACATCGGATCGAGGGCAATCACTTCGTCACCGGCGCTGAGCAGGCACATCGAAGCCACGAACAAGGCGTTCTGCGCGCCCGCCACGGTAATCACGTTTTCAGCTTGCAGTTCGCGACTGAACAACTTGCCGTAGCGCGCCGCAATGGCTTCGCGCAGCGCCAGGCGACCAGCAATTTCGGTGTAGTGAGTGTCACCTTCGCGCAGCGCGTGGATGGCGGCATCGGTGATGAAGTCGGGAGTAGGGAAATCCGGGTCGCCGACACTGAGAATGATCACATCCTCGCCCCGGCGGCGCGCTTCGAATGCCGCGTAGTGAATATCCCAGGCGGCTACGCCTTGACCTGAGATCCGCTCAACAAAGGGTGAAAACCGCATGCCAGTGCCTCGTTCAGAAAGAAGAAACGCAAGCCCGCAACCAGCCGGGAGAGAAGGTGGAACGAACATAGTCCAAGCTGAACACTCGTTCAACAGAAACCTGATCAGTGTTCGTGTTCAGCGCAAACAGGTCGTTTTTACGACAGTCGCGGCGTTTTTGCGCTGCGGCTCGTTCCAACCGACCGGCAGCCATTCGGGCGTCTATGCTGCTGGGATGTCTTTGGTCGGGAAAACGGGCGATGCATCCAGGAACAAGCCAGCTGCTGCTGTTTGCCGTGCTTGCCATCGGCGGTTGCGTGCGGTTGGGCCCGGACTTCCAGCCGCCCGGCGAAGCGTGGGTCGATCACTGGAACACCCCGGAGCTCGACCACGCCAGCCAGCGGGCACTGCAACCGGACATTCGCCAATGGTGGCAAATATTTGCTGACCCGACGCTGAACCAACTGATCGCTGAATCGGATGCCCACAACTCCAGCCTGAAAATCGCCGGTTTGCGCGTGATGGAGGCTCGCGCGCAGCTGGGCATTGCCCAGAGCGGCCTTTATCCGCAATTGCAGCAAGTCAGCGTCGACAGCTTGTATGTCAAGCGTCGGCAATACGGCGGCAACAACCCGATCGACAGCCATTTCTGGCAGCACAGCGCCGGGTTCGATGTCGGTTGGGAACTGGATTTCTGGGGACGTTTCAGTCGCGCCATCGAGTCGTCCGACGCCAGCTATTTCGCTGCCGAGGCCAACTATGACGACGCACTGGTCCTGTTGCGGGCGCAGGTCGCCGACACCTACTTTTCCCTGCGCACCACCGAAGCACGCTTGCGGGTAGCCCGGGAAAACGCCCGCCAGCAACAACGCAATTACGAGATCACCGAAAAACTGTTCAACAGCGGCCAGACCGCCGAACTCGACCTGCAACAAGCCAAGACCCAATACCTGGGCACCTTGAGCACGATCCCGCTTCTGGAGGACCAGATCGGCCGTATCCGCAATGCACTGGCGGTACTGATCGGCCGCCCGCCCGGAGCGCTGCCGATGATGGCCGAGAACACCGGACTGATTCCGCTGGTGGACCGCGCCGTGCTGCAAGATGTCCCGGCCAACCTGCTGCTGCGTCGCCCCGACGTGCGCGCCGCCGAACTGAATGTCGCCGCGCAGTCCGCGCTGATCGGCGTCGCTGAAACCGATTTCTACCCGTCGCTGACGCTACTGGGCAGCATCGTCTGGTCGGGCGACACCCTCAGCGGCACGTCCCGCAGCCTCGACCTGATCGGCGGCCCGAGCCTGCGCTGGAACGTGTTTGACTATGGCCGGATCAGCAACAACGTGCGTGTGCAGGACGCCCGCTTGCAGCAGTTGATCGAGGCTTACCGCGACAAGGTTCGCCAGGCCGCACGCGAAGCCGACGATGCCGCCAACGGCGTGACCCGATCATTGCAGCGCGAACGCATTCTGCGCGAAGCCGAAGGTGCGGCGAAACGCTCACTGGAACTGGCCAACGCGCTGTACCGCGAGGGCTATTCGGATTTTCAGCGTGTGCTGGATGCGCAACGCGCGCTGCTCGAACTCCAGGACAGTTACCTGGTTAGCCGTGGCGACGCGGTGAGCAACATGATTGCCCTGTACAAGGCCCTCGGCGGCGGTTGGTACAGCGCCCAGCCGAAAGTCGATTCCGCTACGCGCCGGCAAATGGAACAACGCACCGATTGGGGCGACCTGCTGGCCGAGCCCCCTGCCGCGCAACCCGCCTCCCCTTTGCCCAAACCGGTAAACAACCATGACTGAAGCCGTCCCTCCCAGCTCTGACGCCGCGCCGCCACCCGCGGAGCCCGCTGCTGACCCGACGAAAAAAGGCATCAAATGGGTGCTGCTGCTGATCGTGCTCAGCCTGGCGTGGTATCTGCTGGCCGACCGATTCACGCCTTATACGCAACAGGCACGGGTCAGCGCGTTTGTGATTCCGGTGGCGGCGGAAGTCGCCGGTCGAGTGGTCCGGGTCAACGTGCGCAACAATCAAGACGTCAAGGCCGGGGAAGTGATTTTCGAGATCGACCCGCAGCCGTACCAGATCGCCGTCGACCGCGCCCGTGCGGACCTCGAATCCACCCGTCGGCAGATCGGCGCCAGCACCGCCGGCATCGCTTCTGCGCAGGCAAACTTGCGTGCGGCTCAAGCCAATGAACTCAAGGCCCGTCAGGACAATATGCGGCTTGAAGGCTTGTATCGCGAAGACCCCGGAACCATTTCCGTGCGCCTGCTGGAAGTGTCCCGTGCCAACCGCGAAGCCGCCGTCAGCAAGGTCGCCGCGGCCCGCGCCGAAGTGCAGCGCGCCAAGGAAACGGAAGGCGGCAACGAGGAAGACAACGCCCAGCTGCGCAGCGCTGCCACGGCGCTGTCGAAAGCCGAACTGGACCTGTCCAACACGCAGATCCGCGCCCGCTCGGCCGGGTTGATCACCGACCTGCGCACCGACGTCGGCCAATTCGCGGCGGCCGGTAACCCGGTGATGACCCTGATTGCGATCCATGATGTGTGGATCAGCGCCGACATGACCGAAAACAACCTCGGTCTGGTCAAAACCGAAACCCCGGTTTCCATTGTGCTGGACGCCCTGCCCGGCGAAGTGTTCGAGGGTCGCGTGCGCAGCATCGGCTACGGGGTCAGCGTCGGACAGCCCGCCGCGCCCGGGAGCCTGCCCACCGTGCAGAACAGCCGCGACTGGCTGCGCCCGGCCCAGCGTTTTCCGGTGATCATCGAATTTTCCGCCGAGTCACTGGCCATGCTGCGCGACAACCGCGCGATCCGTGCCGGTGGTCAGGCCGAAGTCATGGCGTTCCCCAGCGAAGGCAATCTGTTGAACCCGCTTGGCCATGTGTTTCTGCGGCTGATGAGCTGGCTGTCGTATGTTTACTAAGCAGCAGCGCACACCCAGGGTTCAGCGCGCCCTGCGCCTGGCGACGGGCACGGCAATCTGTCTGGCGGTGAGTTTTGGCCTGGCCTTGCCGATTCCGTTTCTGGCTCCGGTGCTGTGTGCATTGTTGCTGGCCTCGGCCAATCGTCCGCTGCCGTTCAAAGCCGCGGTGATCCTGGCGCTCGCCGCCATGCTGACCACCGGCACTGGCCTGTTGCTGATTCCGCTGCTGCGTCACTACCCCAACAGCGGCGTGATGTTGATCGGTGTGGGGCTGTTTCTGGTGTTTCGATTCGGCCTGCGTGGTGGCAGCAACCTGATCGTCACGTTTCTGGTGATCGGCCTGACCATGATCTCTTCGGCGGGTGTGGCTGATTTTGGCCTGGCGGTGATGGTCATCAAGGCCATGGTTGCGGGGCTGATCCTGGCGGTGGTGGTCGGGATGTTCAGTCATTGGTTGTTTCCCGAACCTGCCAATGCCCCGCCGCCGCCCGCCGCGCCGGTTTTTCCCGCGAGCGAAGTCGACCGGGTGGCATTGCGTGCCACCTTGATCGTGATTCCGGCCTTCCTGCTGGCGCTGATCGATCCGGCCAGTTACCTGCCCATCGTGCTCAAGGCCGTCAACCTCGGGCAGCAGAGTGAGACGACCAGCGCGCGTAATGCCGCACGGGAGTTGATCGGCTCAACCCTGCTCGGCGGCCTGTTGGCCTTCCTGTTCTGGAATGCGCTGAGCCTGTTCGTGCATTTGTGGATGTTCTTTTTATGGATGCTGCTGTTTTCCCTGTTCCTGGCACGCCGGATGTATGGCCTGAAGCCAACCCGATTCAGCCCGGGATTCTGGCTCAACAGCCTGATGACCCTGATCATCCTGTTGGGCCAGTCGGTGCAGGACAGTGTCGCGGGCAAGGACGTGCAAACCGCGTTCGCCGTACGCATGACACTGTTCATCGGCGTGACGCTGTATGCATGCTTGATGGTGCATTTGCTCGATCAGCGGCAACAGAAGCAGACTCAGGGATTGACCTGATAACCCTTGCCTTGCAGGCAACTGGTGTACGCCGTCGAAGTAGTCGCGGTGTTGGTTTTTTCCTGTGCGCGGCGCTCCTGACGCTGGCGCGAGCCGCCCACTACGGCGCCCGCTGCGGCGGTTTGCTTGGCGCGGTCCTGGCGATAATCCTGCTTGTTGTCGTCGTCGACGCGATCATAAAACTCATCGTGCTGACGCCCGCGTACCTGGGCAGCCGTGGCCCCGGCGACAGCGCCCGCCGCGGCGCCTTTGACCCGCCCGCCAGAAGGTGTCGAGGATGTCGACGCCGTTTGACTGGCCGCAATGCTGTTGCACTCGCTGATATCCGTCTGGGTCTGTTGCGAACTCTGGCCCTTCATCGGCACCACCGTTTGTGCCCAACCCTGGGCACTGAAAACCGACAATACGACGCACAGGCCGATGGGCGACAACCTATTCATGATGACCTCCGTAATGAGCGTGGTTCACCCTGAAAGATTGTAGTTCACCCCTCCTCCCGGACCTCCATAACCAGACTATTTCCGACCCAACGCACTGGCACCGATTCCAGCTGCGCGCCTTTGCACGGGCCGTCGATGCAGTGTCCGTCATCAAAACGAAACATCGCGCTGTGGTGCGCGCACATCAGCACCTTGCCGCGATAGGTGCAGAACTCCTGCGGACGAAAGTCCAATGGCACCGAAAAGTGAGGACAACGGTTGATGTAGACCCACACCTGCCGGTCTTGCCGCACCGCAACAAGACCGGCCGGATGCATTTGCTGGTGCTGCGGCAAGCCGAGGGCGCCGCCGTCGGCGATGTCGTCCAGTTGGCACAACGTGATCGTCGCCATGCTCAGCCACGCAATTCCGGGTTGCCGAGGCTCCAGTGCCACGGACGGATCTGGACGCTTGCAAACAACCCGGCCTGTACGTACGGATCGTCCTGAACGAACGCCTCCACTTCCGGCAGGCTGTGCGCCTCGATCACCAGCAACGTGCCGTTCATCGCTGAACCGGCCTCATCGAGGGTCGGGCCGCCGAAGCGCACGACGACACGATGGCTCTCGGTTGCACGCAAATGCGCTTGATGGCTGGGCCGCAGACGCTGACGCAACGCCAGCGAATCCGGATTATCGGTCGCAAATACCGCAAAAAACTGGCCCATGGTTCACTCGGTTTCCATGACAAATTCGTAACACGCACGCTTGAACGGCAGTTCCATACCCAGTCTGGCAGACACATCGTCGTGGCTGATCCGGTCTTCGTAGATCACCTGCAACGACTGTTTCACACCAAACACCGCATCGGACGCTAGATACGGGTCATCGTGATTGAACAGGTGTGTCACCAGTTTGCGATAGCCGGGCACTTCAATCATGAAATGCAGGTGCGCAGGCCGCCACGCATGACGGTTGGCCGCATCGAGCATGCGCCCCACCGGACCATCGGTCGGTATCGGGTAGGCCACCGGGACAATCGTGCGAATCGCGAAACAACCGTCGGCGTCGGTGCGGTAGCGACCGCGCAAGTTGCCGAACGGCTGCTCGGGGTCCTGGCCGGAATACATGCCGTTCTCGGCAGTCTGCCAGACATCGAGCGCCGCACCGGCCAAGGCATTGCCGTGAACATCGACCACCCGCCCGCGCACCAGTGCCGTTTCGCCCGGGGTGAAGGCCATGTTTTCGCCGAACGCCCGATCAGGCATGCCATCGATGTAGAACGGCCCGAACACCGTGGTTTCGGTCGCCGTTGCGCTGTGCCGATGGTTGATCGCGTCCACCAGCATCGAAACGCCGAGGGTGTCCGACAGCAGAATGAATTCCTGGCGCACCAGGCCATCGCATTTATGCCCGGTCTCGGTCAGGAAGCGGATGCCTTCGAACCACTCCTGCTCGGTCAATTCGACCTCGCTGACAAAGGCGTGTAGATGCCGCGTCAGGCTCTGCATGATCTGTTTGTATCGCGCGTTGGGCGCGTCGTTGAAACTGCTCACGGCTTGCTCGGAAATCAGGGCTTCCGTGGCTTTGTCTTGATCGGTCATTGTTGTTATTCCGATGAAAGTAAAAGTGGCGGGCCTGTCAGGCGGGCGCCAGCCCTTGCAGGGCGCGGTTCAGCAGCGCTTCGATCGGGCCTTGTTCAAACGGCCGTGGATTGTAGTAAGGACTGGCACAGGCGATTTGCGCCGCTTCGGCCGGGCCGTTTGCGGGGAGACCGATGTCAGCCAGCGCCAAAGGAATACCCAGTTTCTGGTTCAGCGCATACAGCAAGGCGCCGACCTCGCTGGCCTCGCTGCCACCCAGTGCGCGAGCGGCACGTTGCAACGGTCCCGCCGCCGCTTCGCGGTTGTAGTGCGCGGCGTGCGGCAGAACGATGGCGTGGGCCTGGGCGTGGGGCAGATTGAAAGTGCCGCCCAAGGTGTGACAAAGCTTGTGGTGCAAGGCCATGCCGACCGAACCCAGGCAAATGCCCGCCAGCCACGCGCCGTACAACGCCTGGCTGCGGGCCTCGGCGTCGTTCGGATCATTGACCACGCCCGGCAACGCCTGCGCCAGTGAGCGGATCGATTCTTCGGCCATGAAACCGATAATCGGATTGGCGTCCTCGGCGTACAGCGCCTCGACCGCGTGGGCCATGGCGTTCATGCCCGAGCAGGCGGAGATTTGCGCCGGCAGGGTCAAGGTCAATTGCGGGTCGTAGATCACGGTTTTCGGCAGAACCCTGGGATCACGCCCGGTTTTCTTCAGGCGGTTCTCGGTCAAGCCGTAGATCGGTGTCATCTCCGAACCGGCGTAAGTGGTCGGCACGGCGACGATCGGCAGGCCGGAATCCATGGCAATGGCCTTGCCCAGACCGATGGTCGAACCACCGCCAATGGCCACGCAGCAATCGGCATCCAGGCGCGCTGCTTCATCCCGCGCCGCCTGCGCCACTTCCAACGGAACGTGCATCACCGCTTTGGCATAGACGCCCGCCGCGCGATCACCGAGCAAAGCGGCTACCCGCTCGCCCAGCCCATGCTGTTCAGGGGTGGTGAGGATCAGCGCACGCCGGGCACCCAGCCGTTCGATTTCCTCAGCCAGCGCCGAGAGTTTGCCCCAGCCGAACACCACGCGGGTCGGCAGGCTTTGGTAGACAAAAGGATTCATGGCAAGCCTCAGCGTTTGAAGTGCGGAGCGATTTTCGCGTCGACGTTGACCCATACCGAACGGGCTTCGGTGTAGTCGTGGATCGCCTCAAAGCCCATCTCACGGCCGTAACCGGACTGACCGACACCACCAAACGGACTGCCGGGGCTGACGCGTTTGTAGCAGTTGATCCAGCACATGCCGGCGTGAATCGCGTCGGCCATTTTGTGCGCGCGGGTCAGGTTCTGCGTCCACAGGCCGCTGCCCAGTCCGTACTCGGAGTCGTTGGCGATGGCCAGCGCTTCTTCGTCGGTGCTGAAACGCACCACGGTGACGAACGGGCCGAACACTTCTTCCTGGCACACCCGATCACTCGGTTTGGCTTCGACAATCGTCGGTTCGACGTAGAAACCCTTGGCCAGGGCTTTGTCGTCCGGCGCCTTGCCGCCAGCGAGAATCTTGCCGCCCTGCTCGATGGCGATATCGATGTAGGCCATCACACGGTCGCGGTGCAGCGCCGAGGTCAGTGGGCCCATTTCGGTTTCCGGGTCCATCGGGTCGCCCAGGCGAATGGACTTGGCCAATGCGATGAAGCGCTCCAGGAACTGGTCGGCGATGTCCTTGTGCAGAATCAAACGCGAACCGGCGATGCACGCCTGACCCTGGTTGTGGAAGATCGCCCAGGCTGCGCCATTGACGGCCGCTTCGATGTTGGCGTCTTCGAAAACGATGTTGGCACCCTTGCCGCCCAGTTCCAGCTGGATGCGCTTGAGGTTGCTTTTCGAGGCTTCGACGATCCGGCGACCAGTGGCGGTCGAACCGGTGAAGGCGATCTTGCCCACGTCGAGGTGTTCAGCCAGCGCTTGCCCGGCAGTGTGGCCGTAACCCGGCACCACGTTGACCACGCCTTTGGGGAAGCCGACTTCGGTCATCAACTCCACGATGCGCAAGGTCGACAACGGAGTGATTTCCGAAGGTTTGATGACGATGGTGTTGCCCGCCGCCAGTGCCGGGCCCATTTTCCAGCTGGTGAACATCAGCGGAAAATTCCACGGCACGATCTGCCCGACCACGCCGATCGGCTTGCGCTGCACGTAGTTGAGGAACCCGGCTTCGACCGGAATGACCGAGCCTTCGATCTTGTCGGCCATGCCGCCGAAATAACGAAAGCAAGCGGCGGTGCGTGGCACGTCGAGGCCACGGGAATCGCGTATCGGGTGTCCCGTATTGAGGGATTCGAGCTGCGCCAGTTCTTCGCTGCACTCTTCGATCTTGTCCGCCAGTTTCAGCAGCAAGCGACCACGTTCGGCCGCGCCCAGCGCCGACCAGGCCGGGAACGCACGTTTGGCGGCAGCGACAGCAAGGTCGATATCAGCGGCTTCGGCGGCGGCAATGCGGGTGATCAACGAGCCGTCGTGGGGCGACACCACGTCGATGGTGCCGCCGGCGACCGCATCGACGAAGCGGCCATCGATATAGAGCTGATTTTGCATAATGGTTTCCTCGCACCGCGCCTGTCGCGCAGTGTCTGACTGAATGGCTGGAAGCATGGCCCGACGGGTTGTCGGGCAAGACACGAGGTCTCAGAACTCGATCGGGTACGGCTTGAGCTCGCCGCTTTCGTAGCGTTGCGGCAGGTTCGGCGTGGCGTTTTCCCAGACCAGCAGCATCGAGCGTTTGGTCGAGTAACCCTGATGACGGATGTCGGCGGGCATGGCGCAGATGTCGCCGGCACGCATGGTGATGCGGGCACGCGGATTGCCGTCGTCCTTGTCGCCGACATCCCAGATGATCTCGTCGGACATTTGCAGGAACCACTCGACCCGGTCATTGCCATGGAACACCGGCAGGATGAATTCTTCGGTGGTCGGGCAGAACAGGCTGGCCTTGCACACCGAGGTCACCGACGGGTTCCAGGTCACGTCGGAGCGCGACAGGTACTTGTGCAGGTTGAAGGCATGCAGTTCACCTTCGAAACCTTCGGCGGCGTGGATTTCCGGCTCGTCCTGCGGCACGTCGATGAACTGGCGATTGACCGGCAGATCGTTGCGCAGCGGTGAATCGTCCGGCAGGCCCGGCATGCGTTTGGTGGCGATGCGGAAGCGTTCGATGGCTTCGATGTTGTCGCCGTTTTTGCGGCCAAACGCGCTGCCGGTTTCTTCCGGCGCGGCGAACGGGTCGAACGTGGCGTTGGTCCAGTCGCGCAGGATGGCCTTGAACGTGGCCATGATCAGCGGCGTTTCGAAGTTTTCGGTGTAGTTGACGCCGGCGGCCTTGAGTGTGCCGTTGAAAGTGCCGGCGTAGAGGTCGACTTTGCCGTAGTAATTGCGGGTGCCAATGACCTGGTCGAAGTTGACCCAGCCGTAGAAAAAGCCCCAGGCCACGTCGCGCATCATGGCGCGCAGGAAGGCGTCGACCGGGATCAGGTGCGAGCGGGTCTGGCCTTTGGCGGGCCAGGTGATGCGGGCGAAATACTCGTCGCGCGACAGTTCGAAGGCGCCGAGTTCGAAGGAGCGGTAGCCGGTGACGGCATGAGGTGCGCTCATCTTGAGTTCATCGTCGGCAAACAGGGCGGTATCGGCAGCGGTTTCAAGCATGGCCATGGCGGGTTTCCTCTTGTTGTTGTGGGATGGGCGGTCGGGCTCGGCAGATCACTTGAAGCAGATGTCTGCCCACTTCTCGACCGACAACGGGCCTTTGATGGTCTGCTGCAGAATCACGCCCGGGCGACTGGCTTCGAAGCGATACGCCGTGCCCACCGGCAACAGGCACTGATGACCGCGCTTGAGCAGCACGTAACCCATGGGCTTGCCCGCCGGCAGGTCACCCGCCAGTTGCGTGCCCTCGCCTGCCTTGAGCGGCGAATCAAGCTTGAGGAAATCCACCCGCACTTCGCCGTCCATGACGATGGCGAACTCGTCGTGCGCGGCGGTGTACCAAGGCGATTGGCCTTCGGCGCGCAGGGTTTCAATCACGTAGCCGAGGTTGAGGCCGACGATGACTTTTTCATAAGGAAGGGATTTTTCCGCCACTTCGAAAATGTTCGAAAAGGCGTAGTGGCTGGCCTGGCCGCTGATGATCTCGACCGAGCCTTTGCTGTAGTTGTCCAGCGAGCCGAAGACTGTTTCGATTGCCGCGCTACTCATGGTTTTCACCGTTTTGTTGTTGTAGTAACAGTGAGTCAACAGTACGTCGCAGCCGATGCCGGAACAATTAGAGGACCAGCGACAACAGTGTTCGCGAAACGCAAACACTGTAGGAGCTGCCGAAGGCTGCGATCTTTTGATCTTGCTTGTAAAAAGCAACAGATCGCAGCCTCGTTGCACTCGACAGCTCCTACAGGGATCGCGCCGTTATCAGCGTACCCAACCCCGCTCCAGCAAGGGCTTGTCCCAGCATGGCTCATCGCCGAAATTCTCCACCAGAAAGTCGATCAACGTGCGCACTTTCAACGCTCGGCGCTGGGTTGCGGGGTACACCGCCGAGAAATTGAAGGAAGACAACGCGTACTCCGGCAGCACCGGAATCAATCGGCCACTGAGCAAATCATCGCTGGCTACCAGGGTCGGCAGGCAGACAATGCACACCCCGGTCTGCGCGTAATCGCGCAGTAAATGCACCGAGTTCGAACGTACCTGGCCCGGTAGGCTCAGCTCCACTTGCTCGTCGTCACGGGTGAAGATCCAGCGATTGCGCGACGGATAGCCCTCGTACAGGGCGATCTTGTGTTGCAACAGTTCCTGGGGATGGGTCGGCACCCCGAACTCGCTGGCGTAATCGGGCGACATGCAGAACAGGCGGCGCACGCTGAACAGCTTGCGCTCGATCAGGGTTTCGGCCATGGGCGGGAACATCTGGAACGCCACGTCGAAGCCTTCTTCGATGGGGTCCACCACGCGGTCGTTGACGATCACATCGACTTCGATGTCCGGATACAACCGGGTGAACTCGGCCAGCATTCGGCCAAAGTGACCAATGGCAAACCCCGGCAGCATCTGCACCCGCAGTTTGCCGGTGGGTTTGGCCCGCAGCTCGCGCATGTGCTCGGTCAGCGAGTTGAAGCCCGCGACCATGTCGGCGCATTCCTTGTAGTAGGTCTCGCCCACTTCGGAGAGCCGCACATGGCGCGTGCTGCGATGGAACAGCGGCGCATTGATGAACTGTTCCAGTTGCTGGATACGGTGGGTGATCACCGAACGGGTCACGCCCAGTTGCTGGGCGGCCTTGGCGAAGTTGCCGGTTTCGGCCACCCGCACAAAGGCTTCGACACTGAGTAAACGATCCATGGGGCAGGCTCTCTGGATGCTTTTGTTCTTATAGGAACAGCGAGGTTAGCCTGTCGGCACCTCGCACTCCAGATCCATGCTGCGCCTCATGGCCGGGGCGTAACGGACAACCGTCGCTGCATCGGGAAAACCTGCCAGCCCAGGCGTTCGCTGATCAGTCCCCACACTCCTTGCGGTGCCTTGAGCATCATCACCACCGCGACCATGCCGAGGATGATCATATACACCGCGCCATACTGTGCCAGGCAGCCGCGCAACACGAAGTAGATCAGCGTGCCGATCAACGGGCCTTCGAGGGTGCCGATGCCGCCGATGATCACGATGAAGATCACCACTGCCGTCCAGTCCTGCAGGTTGAACGCCGCATCCGGGGAAATCCGCAGCTTTTGCAGGAAGATCAATGCCCCGACCACACCGGTGCAACCGGCGGCCAGTACGTAAACCATCAGTTTGGTGCGGAACGTATCCACCCCGAGGCTGCCGGAGGCCGGTTCCGAATCACGAATCGAGGCCAGGGCCAGCCCTTGTCGCGAGCGCAACAAGAAGTACACCACCGCCACGGCGCCGATGGCGATCGCCAGTGCGGTGAAGTAGATCAACGTTTCGCGCCCGTCCCGGTCATTGCCGATCTGCCGCACAATCGCCGCCGGCAAGCTTTGCCCCGATCCGCCGCCCAGGCTGCTCATCTGCGCCAGCCCCAAACGGAACACCTCCGCCACCACCCACGTGCCGATGGCGAAGTAGGCGCCACGCAGGCGAAACACGATCAACGCCGTGGGAATCGCCAGCACCGCGACCAGCACCCCGGAAAGCAGAACCGCGAACAATGGCGGTATGCCGAACTGGGTCGCCAGCATAAACAGTAGATAACCACCGAGGCCGACGAACGCCTGCTGCCCTACCGAGACCATGCCGGCGTATCCCGCCAGCAAATTCCACATTTGTGCCAACGCCAGGTAATAGGCGAACTCCACCACCAGCCGCAGACTGGCGCGATCCGCCCACAAGGGCGCGCTGAGCAAAATCAATACGCACAGGCCCAGCAACGACAATCCGATGGTGCTGCTGGTGGTCGTGCGTTGTACGCGATAAACCGGCGCGGGATTGTTCAAGGCATTCATCAGTCGACACTCCGGGGAAACAGGCCACGCGGACGCACGACCAGGATCAGCAGAAACACAAGGTGACCGGCGAGGATTTGCCAACCGGGGTCGATTTTCGCGCCCACGGCCTGCGCGACGCCGAGAATCACCCCGCCCGCCAGCGTGCCCCACAGGCTGCCCAGACCACCGATGATCACCGCTTCGAAACCGTACAACAGCCGCGCTGGCCCGACAGTCGGGTCGAAACTGGTGCGAATGGCCAGGAACACCCCGGCAATCGACACCACGGCCATCGCCAGCGCCATGGCCAGGCCGAAGATGTGCGCGTTGTTGACGCCCATCAGCCGTGCGGTGTGCTGGTCATCGGAGGTGGCGCGAAACGCCCGGCCCAACGAGGTTTTGTAGAACAGCAGTTGCAGGCCGCCGATGATCAGCAACGCGCTGCCAAACACGATCAGCGGCATCACGCCGACGCTCAGGCTGCCGATGCCCACACTCGCCACCTCAAGATCGCCCTGGGACAGTTTCTGACTGTCGGCGCTGAAGAATTCCAGCAACACGTTCTGCACGATGATCGACAGGCCGAACGTCACCAGCAGCGGCGGCAGAATGTCCGTGCCCAGCGTGCGGTTGAGCAACAGCCGCTGAAGCAGGTAGCCGAAACAGAACATCAGCGGCACCACGATCAGCAGACTCGCCAGCGGACTGAAGCCCAGATGATTGACCACCATCAGCGCCAGGTACGACGCCAGTACGATGAAGTCGCCATGGGCGATGTTGACCAGGCGCATGATGCCGAACATCAGCGATAGCCCCACCGCGAACATCGCGTACAGGCCACCGAGCAACACGCCTTGAAGCAAAGTATTGAGCCATTCCATCACTAGATCCCGAAATACGCGGCTTTGATTTGTGCTTTGTCCGCGTCCCCAGCGCGCCCGGTCAGGGACACGCGCCCTTCCTGGAAGCAATAGAAGCGGTCGCACACACTCAGTGCCTGATTGATGTCCTGCTCGACGAGAATCACCGTGGTGCCGTCGGCCTTGATCGAAGGCAACGCGGCGTAGATGTCCTTGATCGTCGTCGGCGCCAGGCCCAGGCTGATTTCGTCGCACAACAGCAAGTGCGGGTTGGCCATCAGGCCACGGCCTATCGCAACCATCTGCTGCTGGCCGCCGGACAGCGCCGTGCCGGGGCGCTTGCGCAGTTTTTCCAACACAGGGAACAGCTGATAGATGCGCTTGAGCGTCCACGGTCCCGGGCGTTTGCTGTAGGCGCCGATCAGCAGGTTTTCTTCGACGCTCAGCGACGGAAACAGCTTGCGGCCCTCCGGCACCAGGGCGATGCCGCGCTCCAGCACCTGATTGGCAGGCATGTCGCCAATGGCCTGACCCTTGAAAGAAATAGCGCTCGGCTGGTTCTTGATCAGCCCGGCCAGCGAACGCAGGAAGGTCGATTTGCCCGCGCCGTTGGAGCCGATGATCGCCACGGTTTCACCGGCCTCAAGGGTCAGGCTGATGTCAAACAGCGCTTGAAAGTCGCCGTAGCCGGCGCAGAGTTTTTCGATGGTCAGCATGCGTCAGCTCCCGATGCCCATGTAGATGTCCTGGACGCGAGGGTCGGCCATGACGCTGCATGGCTCGCCTTCGGCCAGTTTGGCGCCGAAGTTGATCACCGTCAGGCGACTGACCACCGCCAGCAAGGCGTGCACGATGTGCTCGATCCAGATGATCGCGACGCCGGACTTGTGGATGCCCTGAATGGTTTCCACCAGTGCCAGGCACTCTGGTTCCGTCAGGCCACCGGCGATTTCATCGAGCAACAGCAAACGCGGTTGAGTCGACAAGGCCCGGGCCATTTCCAGGCGTTTGCGGTCGAGCAAGGTCAGCGAACCGGCCAGCACATTCGCCTTGCGCATCAGACCGGTGAGTTCCAGCGTCTGCGCGCACCATTGGCTGGCCTCCTTGTCCCGCAGCCGCGCCCCAAAGGTCGCGCCCACCAGCAGGTTCTCGAACACGGTCATTTTCACGAACGGGTGCGGGATCTGGTGGGAACGGCCGATGCCTTGCTGGCAGCGCTTGAACACCGGCACGCGGGTAACGTCGCGGCCTTCGAAATGAATCGTGCCTTTGTCCGCCGCCACGCCACCGGCGATCAGGTTGAACAGCGTGCTTTTGCCCGCACCGTTGGGGCCGATGATGCCCAGTGCTTCGCCCGATTGCAGGGTCAAGTCGATGGCATCCGTGACCTTCACCTGGCCGTAGCTTTTGTGCACATCGGTCATTTGCAGAAGTGGTTGTTGCATGGTGCACCCGTGTCCTGTTGCGCGATCAATACGTAATGGCCTGCATCTCGCCGCCCAACGGAATCGCCGGCGCGGTGGCATTGCTGGTGATGATCAGGTCGTATTTGTTGTCCTGGCCGAGGCGCCACTGGCCGCTGACCAGCGGGGTCTTGGCGACGTTTTTCACCGGTCCACCGTTCCAGTTGATCGGCCCGACCACGGTGTTGAGGTTGGTCTTGAGCAAGGCATCGCGAACCGCGTGTGCATCACCGACTTCTTCAGTGCGCTTGAGGATGTCCACCGCCAGTTCGAACAAGGCATGCACGAAGCCCAACGGTTGCGTCCATTGCTTGCCGGTGGCTTGGGTAAAACCCTGGGCCAGTTGCCCGGCACTGGCGCCGGTCAACGATGAGCTGAACGGGTGGGTCGGGCTCCACCAGATTTCGGTCGACAGGTTGTTACCGGCCTTACCCAACGCCTCGACGGCGGTCGGGAACAGCAGCGCCTTGCCCACCGACACCGCTTTGGGCTTGAAGCCTTGCTGGCGAGCCTGGGTCCAGAACGTGCTCAAATCCGGTGGAATCACCACACCGGTGACGATCTCGACATCGGCCTTTTTGAATGCGGCAATCTGTGCGGAGAAATCGTCGGTCAGGCTCTGGAAGCGGCCGGGGTCGACCAGTTGGAACCCCTTCTGCGCCAGCACCGGCGGGAAGCCGAGCTTCTGGTCGCCCCAGGCATTGCCATCGCCATCGTTGGGAAACAGACCGCCGACGACTTTGTTCGACGGCATCGCGCCCCACATCGAACTGTAAGCACCGATCACATCTTCCAGGCCCCAGAAGAAGTGGTAAGTCCACTCGAAGCCTTGATCCGGTTTGCCGCCCCGGGTGAAGAACCACGGCTGCCACGGGGCGACGGTGGAGATGCAGGGAATCTCGTTGATTTCGCATTGGTCGGAGACCGGGTTGGTGGTTTCCGGGGTCGACGACACCAGCATCAGGTCGACCTGATCCGACAGAATCAGCTCGCTCGCCACTTCCGCCGCGCGGTTGGGGTTGGACTGGCTGTCCTTGACGATGACTTCCAGGCGATAGGCCTTACCGCCAACGTTGATCGTGTTCTTCAGCACTTGCTTGAGTGATTCGATGATGTAGTTGTCGGCCGCCGCAAACGGCGCCAACGGCCCGGTCTGCGGGCTGACATAGCCGAGCTTGATCACCCGCTCACTGCCGATGGCAAAGGTGAACGGCATGCTCGCCAGTGCTACGCCACCGGCCGCAACGCCGGTGCTGCGCAGAAAATCGCGGCGGGAGAAATTGCGGCCAAACAGGTTGTTATCGTTGTTGTCTGTCATGTCAGTACTCCAAAAGCCCGGACGAACGGGGTCGCCACGTGTGGCCGGGCCAGCACGCAGGGTCAGGGGTAAACGGAAGAAGTCAGTTTAAAAGAACAAGCTGACGTCGAAGGACGCGACGACCTGCTTATCCTTTTGCCCATCGGCGTAGGCATCGCGACCGGGGCCGGAATGAATGTCGTAGCGCAGTTCCGGACGCAGGCGCACGTTGGGTGTCGGCGTCCAGGCCAGGTTGGTGGTCACGCCGTAGAAACTGCCCCAGGTCGGGTCCGGGATGCCGGTGTTCGGGTCGATGTTGGCCATCATCACGTGGACCGGCGCATCGGTGTAGAACCATTCGGCGCGGCTGTTCCACATCAGGTTTTCACTGAGTTTGTGATACCAGTTGATGTCGGTGCCGTACCAGGTCGCATCGTTCTTGTTGGCGAACCCGGCGAACGCGCCCTGCTCCTGGGTGCCGTAGTTCAGCTCCAGCGCCACGCGGTTGTTCGGGTCGAGCACTTGCGACAGGGTAAGGTACGACGCCAGGCGTTTGTAATCGTCGTCCTTGGTGCCGGCCGGCAATGGCGAGCCGCAACTGCATTCGGCAAAGCTGTCGCCGGCGCCGTTGCCGTAGATGTTTTCCCAGTCGATCCAGGTGCTGAAGTCCGCCGAGCGCCAGCGTACGTTGGCGATCACGTCCGGGTCGCGGTTGGGGTCTTGCAGGTTGTTCCAGCCCTGCACCACGCCCAACTCGAAACCGAGCATGCTCTCGCCCGGTGCCGAAGGCAGTTTGAACGAGTACAACGCGCCGGCATGTTTGGCCGGGCCGTGCATGAAGGAATAGGTGTGCGAGTAGAAGTCAGTCGGTGCGGGTGACGGCAAGGCGAAGCCGATTTCGTTTTCCAGCGGCGTGTGGAAAATCCCGACCATCAACTCAGAACCGCCGAGCACCGGGAAGTAGAAATTGACGTAGGCCTGGGCAACGGTGAATGCCGGATCTTCAGCCTTGTTGTCGCGGTTGACGCTCAGGTCCTCGTCCCAGCCGTAGGTCTTGAAATAGCGCGCATCCTTGCCGTACAGCGCGGTGACGTTGAAACCCCAGTCAGCCTCTTGCGGCATCGGACCGGGAAACGGCCCCACGCGGCCGATCACATTGCTCTTGGGTTTTTTCTCCACGGCCAAGGCGAACTGGTTGAGGTTCACGCCTTCGTCGGTGTTGAAAAAGCTCTGCTTGCTGACGTCATCCGTGCCGTTGTTGTTATAGATCACACCGGCCTGCGCCCAGCCGTAGACCTTGATCCCGTGTTCACGCTCAAGGCTGTCGCCGAACACGCTGCGCACCAGCGAACCCATGGGATCGTCTGCCGCCAGCGCCACAGAGGGAAACAAAACGCCGGCACCCAGAACGGGCGCGACCAGGGTTGCTGCGCAAACCCATGCACGAATACTCATACCTGCCTTCCTTATTTTTATTAGGCGCCAATCCCCCGAAGGGGCATGTGGCCGAAAGCAAGGTATGACGTCTTGATGAGCCCTGGCTTGAGCTCCACCCGATCGTTGGCGAATCGTGGTGTTCGGCGTAATGGAGGCTACAAGCCAGCCACTACACCAACAATTCCAATCTCGGCGACTTCAGTGTTTGCGTATTCAGAACAATGGCGGGGGATTTGCAGCAAAGCTCCCACATGGTTTTGTGGTGTGGCACAGAGATGCAAGCACCGCCCAACCCTGTAGGAGCTGCCGAAGGCTGCGATCTTTTGATCTTGCTTTAA
>NZ_JBSVXD010000065.1:0-28229 GCF_054070755.1 Pseudomonas sp. SDO5591_S426
GGGGATCGCATTTCCATGTAGGAGCTGCCGCAGGCTGCGATCTTTTGCTGTTTACGCTATCCAGCGATAGATCGGCGTATCGGCGCCGCTTTCCACCTTCACGTCCGGGCTGTGGCGCAGGCGCACCAACAGGCGCTTGCCCGCCGCCGCGCTGCCGGTCAGCCCTTCCAGTTGATCGAGCAGATCCGGTCCGCTGAGCTGCCCGGCCTGGCGCAGCAAATCCCTGGCGACCTGCCACAGCGAATCATCCTGGTTCAACGGTTTTGCCGTTGGCGTACTGACCGCAGTTTTTTCCACCTGCAACTGCGCACCCAGCCGCGCCCAGTCGGCGTCATCCATCTCCAGCGTCAAATCCACCGGCCAGTCGCCGATGCTTCCGCGAATTCGCAACATAAGTTCGCTCCTGCACTTTTCTGACTTGCATGCTCCCATGGGACTTGTGCAACGCCAAGCAGACAGTCAAACTCTCCGCACTTACGTTATAAGATTACATAACAAATTCTTCATCTTACTTTCGGAGACTCGCCATGCGTCGTCTGCTGCTCGCTTTGCCGTTTGCCTTGTTGCCGCTGGCTGTCGCCCATGCGGCCGACGAACATGACCACGACCATGAGCACGGCAGCCTCGGCGCCCATGAACACGGCGTCGGTCGCTTGAACGCAGCGCTGGACGGCCAGACCCTGGAGCTGGAGCTGGAAAGCCCGGCGATGAATCTGGTGGGCTTTGAACACGCCGCCACCAGCGATGCCGATAAAGCCAAAGTCGCCGCCGCCCGCGTTCAGCTGGAGAAACCGCTGGCCCTGTTCAACCTGCCGAAAGCCGCCGGTTGCGTGGTCGCGAGTCAGGAACTGGAAAGCCCGTTGTTCGGCGATAAACCAGAAGCCGACGATGATCACGATGAAGACGCCAAGGACGAGCATCACCACGACCACAGCGAAATCCACGCCCATTACCAATTCACCTGCGCCACGCCGGGCGCGCTGAAGACCCTGGATCTGGCGAACATTTTCAACACCTTCCCGGCCACCCAGAAAATTCAGGTACAACTGATCGGCCCGAGCGGGCAGCAAGGGGTTGAAGTCACGGCCAAGGCTGCGGCCCTGAAATTCTGAATCCACCCAGATCCCTTGTAGGAGCTGTCGAGTGAAACGAGGCTGCGATCTTTTGACTTTCAAGATCAAAAGATCGCAGCCTGCGGCAGCTCCTACAGGTCATCAATATTCTTGAAATCGGCGCCATGACCCAAGCACTCATCGAACTGTCCGACCTGGGCTTCAGCTGGCCCGGCCACCCGCCGCTGCTGGACATCCCGGCGTTTCGCCTGGAACCGGGCGAAACCCTGTTCCTCAAAGGCCCCAGCGGCAGCGGCAAGACCACCCTGCTCGGCCTGCTCGGCGGCGTGCAAAAGCCTGATCGCGGCAGCATCCGTCTGCTCGGCCAGGAACTGACCGAACTGTCGGCCGGCGCCCGCGATCATTTCCGCGTCGATCACACCGGCTACATCTTCCAGCAGTTCAACCTGCTGCCGTTTCTGTCGGTGCGCGAGAACGTCGAACTGCCCTGCCACTTCTCGAAACTGCGCGCCGAGCGAGCCAAACAGCGCCACGGCAGCGTCGATAAAGCGGCTGCCACCCTGCTTGCCCATTTGGGTTTAAAGGATGAAAACATCCTCAGTCGCCGTGCCGATTCCCTGTCCATCGGCCAGCAACAACGGGTGGCCGCCGCACGCACGCTGATCGGTCAACCGGAATTGGTAATCGCCGACGAGCCAACATCGGCACTCGATTACGACGCCCGGGAAAATTTCATTCGCCTGCTCTTCGCCGAGTGCCGCGAAGCCGGGTCGAGCCTGCTGTTCGTCAGTCACGACCAGAGCCTGGCGCCGCTGTTCGATCGCAACCTGTCGCTGGCTGAACTCAATCGCGCCGCTACCCCGTCCGAGGTCTGAGATGTATTTGTTTCGTCTAGCCATGGCCAGCCTGGCTAACCGCCGCTTCACCGCGATCCTCACCGCGTTCGCCATCGCCCTGTCGGTGTGTCTGCTGCTGGCCGTGGAGCGTGTGCGCACAGAGGCCAAAGCCAGTTTCGCCAGCACCATCAGCGGCACCGACCTGATTGTCGGCGCGCGCTCCGGCTCGGTGAACCTGTTGCTGTACTCGGTGTTCCGCATCGGTAACGCCACCAACAACATTCGCTGGGACAGCTTCGAACACTTCGCCAGCAACCCGAAAGTGAAATGGGCGATCCCGATGTCCCTCGGCGATTCCCATCGCGGCTATCGGGTGATGGGCACCACCGAGGCCTACTTCGAGCATTACCAATACGGCCGCCAGCAACACCTGGAACTGGCCGATGGCCGCGCCTTCGCCACCGACCCGTTCGAAGTGGTGCTCGGCGCCGAAGTCGCGGATGCGCTGCACTACAAACTCGGCGACAAACTGGTACTCGCCCACGGCGTGGCGGCGATCAGCCTGGTCAAGCACGACGACAAGCCGTTCACCGTGGTTGGCATTCTCAAGCGCACCGGCACGCCGGTGGACCGCACGCTGCACATCAGCCTCGGCGGTATGGAGGCGATACACATCGATTGGCACAACGGTGTGCCGGCTCGTGGCAACGGGCGGATCAGCGCCGATCAGGCGCGCAACATGGATCTGACGCCACAAGCGATCACCGCGTTCATGCTCGGTCTCAACAGCAAGATTTCAACGTTTGCCCTGCAACGCGAGATCAACGAGTTCCGTGGCGAACCGATGCTGGCAATCCTGCCGGGTGTGGCGCTGCAAGAGTTGTGGAGCCTGATGAGCACCGCAGAAAAAGCCTTGTTCGTGGTCTCGTTGTTTGTGGTGCTGACCGGTTTGATCGGCATGCTCACGGCGATTCTCACCAGCCTCAACGAGCGTCGCCGCGAGATGGCGATTTTGCGGTCAGTGGGCGCGCGTCCGTGGCATGTCGCGACGTTGCTGGTGCTGGAGGCGTTTGCCCTGGCGCTGGCCGGTGTGGTCGCTGGCGTAGCGCTGCTTTATGTAGGCATCGCCGTGGCCCAGGGTTACGTGCAAGCCAATTACGGCCTGTTTCTGCCGCTGGCCTGGCCCAGCGAATATGAATGGACGCTGCTCGGTGGCATCCTGATCGCCGCGCTGCTGATGGGCAGCGTGCCGGCCTGGCGCGCTTATCGCCAATCCTTGGCCGATGGCCTGTCGATCCGTTTATGAGGACCTTGAAAATGCCCCGCGCTGTTTTTGCGCTGTTGATGCTGGTCGCCCTGCCGCTGTGGGCAGCCGAGCCGAAAGAGCTGACCTGGTCGGAAATGATTCCGCCGGACGCAGCGCCGGAAGTGCCGAACATGACGCCGCTGCACGACATGTCGAAGATGAGCGATGCACTGTCCGCCGAGTCGGCGCCAGCGGCCAAGCAAGACATGCCCAATGCGCCGGTGGTCAAGGCCCTCGACGGCCAAAACATTCGCCTGCCGGGCTACATCGTGCCGCTGGAAGTGAGTGAAGACGGTCGCACCACCGACTTTCTGCTGGTGCCATATTTCGGCGCCTGCATTCATGTGCCGCCACCGCCGTCGAACCAGATTGTGCATGTCAAAAGCGAAGTGGGCGTAAAGCTCGACGAGTTGTATCAGCCGTACTGGATCGAAGGGGCGATGCAGGTCAAAGCGTCGACCAGCGAGTTGGCGGATGCCGGGTATCAGATGGAGGCGGAGAAGATTTATCTGTATGAATTGCCGGAGTGAATCCAGCCAAAATCAAAAAATCGCAGCCTTCGGCAGCTCCTACAGAATCGGGTTAACACGCAGTCAATGCAGGAGCTGCCGAAGGCTGCGATCTTTCAGGTCTATTGCGACTTCATTGAGCTGCGTCAAAAGAGCAAATAGTTAGCCGGCTTACCATTGGACATCGAAAATTTTTAACGTCCTTTGGAGCCCCCATGAACAAGTCCTTGCTCGGTGCCTCGCTGGTAGCACTAGCGCTCGCAGCCCCGCTCGCCCACGCCCACGAGGCCGGTGACATCATCCTTCGTGCCGGCGCGATCACCGTCAACCCGAAAGCCGACAGCTCCACCGTTAAGGTCGATCAAGGCCCGCTGAGCGGTGCCGATCTGGGTGGCAAGGCGACCATGAGCAGCGACACGCAGCTGGGCCTCAACTTCGCCTACATGCTCACCAACAACTGGGGTATCGAACTGCTCGCGGCCACGCCGTTCGAGCATGACGTGAAACTCAAGGGCACGGCGCTGCCTGCGGCGAATGGTAAACTCGGCTCGCTGAAACACCTGCCGCCGACCCTGAGCGTGGTCTATTACCCGCTGGACGCGAAGTCTGCTTTCCAGCCATACGTGGGCGCCGGCATCAACTACACCTGGATCTACGACGAACACGTCGGCAGCGAAGCCAGCGCCAACGGTTTCAGCAACTTCAAGGCGAAGAATTCCTGGGGCATGGCCTGGCAGGTCGGCGCCGACTACATGCTGACCGATCGCGTGATGATCAACGCCCAGGTGCGTTACATCGACATCGATACCCGCGCCACTGTTGAAAACGACGCCGTGGCACCCGGCACTCGGGCACGGGTGAACGTGGACGTCGATCCGTTCATCTACATGGTCGGTCTGGGTTACAAGTTCTAAGGATTCACGTGGTGGTGAATGGGTCGCTCCCAAGCTCTGCAAGGGAACGATCAGCAACAAAAAAAAGGCGCCTCAACAGGCGCCTTTTTCTATCGTCCCAGCAATCGCGCCAGGCCAACGCTCATCGGCGTCTGCGCAGGCGCTTTGAAGCGCTCCAGCAATCGCCGGTTGTTCGCCCGGGAATGACGAATGTCACCGGAACGCGCCGGGCCGTAACTCACTGGCGGCAACTCACCGACCACCACTTCAAGCGCAGCCAGCAATTGCTTGAGACTGGTCGCCTGGTTCCAGCCGACGTTGACCGCGCCGACATCGACCTGCGGTTTGTCGAACGCTTGCACCAGCAACGCGACCAGATCCTCGACGTAGAGAAAGTCCCGCGTCTGCTCACCGTCGCCAAACACGGTGATCGGCAGGCCCTTCTGCGCACGCTCGCTGAAAATGCTGATCACCCCGGAGTACGGCGAGGACGGATCCTGGCGCGGGCCGAAGATGTTGAAGAAGCGGAAAATCACCGGCTCCAGCCCATGCTCGCGTCGGTAGAAATCGAAGTAATGCTCGCTCGCCAACTTGTCAGACGCGTAAGGCGTCAACGGTGCCTTGGGCGTGTCTTCATCTATCGACTCGCCTTCGCCGTTGTTGCCATACACCGCCGCGCTGGAAGCAAACAGCACTCGCTTCACACCGGATTGACGCATGGCTTCGCAGACATTCAGCGTGCCGATGAAATTGCTCTGATGCGTCTTCACCGGATCGTCCACCGAGGCCTGCACCGAAGCAATTGCCGCCAGGTGCGCCACGGCGCTGCAACCGGCCATAGCTCGGGCCACCAGCGCGGCATCGGCGACGTCGCCGACGATCAGCTCGACCTTGGGATTGTCCAGCGGCAGGTTGCTGCGTTTTCCGGTGGACAGGTCATCGAGAATCCGCACCGAATGGCCCTTGGCGAGCAAGGCGTCGGTCAGGTGCGAGCCGATGAAACCGGCGCCGCCGGTGATGAGAACGGGGCCGTCAGCCATGGCGATAGAACCTGTCCAGTAAGCCCGGAAGCGCCGCACGCCAGGCGCGTGGCTTGATCCCGAAGGTGTGAAGGATTTTCTTGCAGGCCAGCACCGCGTGTTGCGGCTCTTCGGCGGCGTCCGGTCGCGCGGCGTGAGCCTGGGCGGTCGGCGCTTCGATGGCCAGCGGATGCAGGGCCCGCGCTTCGGTGAGAATCGCCTGCCCCAGCGCCAGCGGCGTGGTCGCCTCGTGCCCGGCGTAGTGGTAGGTGCCCCACAGCGGCGCCGCGCAATCGAGTTGCTTGAGCACCGAAATGATCACCCGGGCGGCGTCATCCACCGGCGTCGGATTGCCCCGGCGGTCGTCGGCCATCAGTAGCTCTTCAGGTTGTTCGGCGCGACCGAGGAAACGCCCGAGGGTGCCGTCGGGGCTGTCGTCGAGCAGCCAGCCGAAACGCAGCAGCACGTGCTGCGGGCAAGTGGCGCGCACGCTCTGCTCGATCCGCCACAGCGCCTGACCGCGCTGGCCCAGAGGCACCGGCTCGTCTTTTTCGCTGTAGGCGGTGGCGCGGGAGCCGTCGAACACGCGGTAACTCGAAGGCTGCACCAGCACGATATTGTGGTGCTGGCACAGTTCGGCCAGGCGCTCGACCGCGCGTTCCTGCCCGGCCAGACGCTGTTCGCTGACCGCTTCGGCCTGGAACCAGTCGAAGTAGTAGGCGAGGTTGATCAACGCGTCCGGACGGGTGTCGTCGAGCAGTTGCGTCAGGCTCGCGGCATCCCAGCCGTCTTGCGGCGGGCGGGGGGCGAGGAAACCGATGTCTTCCTCCGCACCGAGGCGAATCAGCGCCTGCCCAAGGGCATTTCCGCCGCCCAGTAACATAAGGCGCATTCGCATAGAGTCAGCAGGCCCAGTCTGATTGGAACGATGGCTTTATCGGCATCACCCGCAGGCGATACCGTTGATAGTTGCCGGAATCGTTGCATTTTGCGGGTTTAGTGCGCAACCGTCATCCGTAAAGTGTAGATGTCGGGATTTGTGGTGCCGGTAATGGCCCCATCGCGGGCAAGCCCGCTCCCACAGTGATCTCCGTCGTTCGCAGATTTTGTATCCACAGCAGATCCTTGTGGGAGCGGGCTTGCCCGCGATGAGGCCCGGAAGGCCGCCGGAGATCCCGAGCGGTACTTGCATCTTCCCGTCCCCACCCGCATAAATCACTCCATGAACCTGCCCATCCCCGCAGACAGTGCCCTGAACGGCTTCCACCCCGCCGTCAGCGCCTGGTTCAACCACACATTCCCCGCGGTCACCGCTGCCCAGGCCCGGGCGTGGCCGTTGATCCGCCAGCGGCGGTCGACGCTGATCGCTGCGCCCACAGGCTCGGGCAAGACCCTCACCGCGTTCCTCGCCGTTATCGATGATCTGGTGCATCGTGGCCTGGAGAACCCTGAGGGTCTGCCAGACCAAACCCTCGTCGTCTACGTCTCGCCGCTCAAGGCGCTGTCCAACGACATTCGCATCAACCTGCAAAACCCGCTCGCCGGCATTACCGAACAGTTGCGCGTGATGGGCCTGCCCGAATTGCAGATCACCACAGCCGTACGCACTGGCGATACGCCACAAAAAGAGCGCTCGGCGATGCGCAAGATTGCGCCGCACATTCTGGTCACGACTCCTGAATCGCTGTACGTGCTGCTCGGTTCCGACTCCGGTCGGCAAATGCTCGGCACCACGCGCACGGTGATCGTCGACGAAATCCACGCCATCGCCGCCAGCAAGCGCGGCAGTCACCTGGCCCTGAGCCTCGAACGCTTGCAGGCGCTGTGCGCCGAGCCGCTAGTGCGCATCGGCCTGTCCGCTACGCAGAAACCCATCGAAGCGGTCTCGCGCTTTCTCGTGGGTCGCGACCGTTCCTGCGAAATCGTCGATATCGGCCATGCGCGCCCCCGCGACCTGGACATCGAAGTGCCGCCCGTGCCGTTATCGGCGGTGATGGCCAATGATATCTGGGAGCTGGTCTACGACCGCCTCGCCGCCCTCGCCCGCGAACACCGCACCACACTGATTTTCGTCAACACCCGACGCTTGGCCGAACGCTTGAGCCGGCACTTGAGCGAACGCCTCGGCAAAGACGCAGTAGCCGCCCACCATGGCAGCCTGGCCAAGGAGTTTCGCCTCGACGCCGAACAACGGCTCAAGCGCGGCGAGCTGCAAGTGCTGATCGCCACCGCATCGCTGGAACTGGGCATCGACATCGGCGACGTCGACCTGGTGTGTCAGATCGCCTCGCCACGTTCGATTTCCGGATTCCTGCAACGGGTCGGCCGCTCCGGGCACCAGGTCGGCGGGACGCCCAAAGGTCGCTTGTTCGCCACCACCCGCGACGACCTGATCGAATGCGCCGCGCTGCTCGACTGCGTGCGCCGAGGCGAACTCGATACGCTGCTGATCCCCGTGGCGCCGCTGGACGTTCTGGCGCAACAGATCATCGCCGAAGTCAGCTGCCAGGAATGGCAGGAGCAAGCCTTGCTGGACATGCTGCGCCGTGCCTCGCCCTACGCCGAAATCGACGAAAAACACTATCAGGCGCTGCTGCAAATGCTCGCCGAGGGCTACAACGGCCGTCAGGGCATCCGCAGCGCCTACCTGCACCGCGACGCCGTGACCCGCAGCCTGCGCGGGCGCCGTGGCGCGAAACTGACGGCGGTGACCAGCGGCGGGACCATCCCGGACAACGCCGACTACATCGTATTGCTTGAGCCCCAGGCGCTGAACATCGGCAGCGTCAACGAAGACTTTGCGGTAGAAAGCATCGCCGGGGATGTCTTTCAATTGGGCAATACGTCCTATCGAATCCTGCGGGTGGAGACCGGCAAGGTGCGGGTCGAAGATGCCCAGGGCCAACCGCCGACGATTCCCTTCTGGCTCGGCGAAGCGCCGGGGCGCAGTGCCGAATTGTCCTTGGCCGTGGCCCGTCTGCAAGCGCACCTCGATGAGTTGCTGGGCGCTACGCCGGGCAATTTGCAACCGAGTCTCGACTGGCTGACCGAAACCCTCGGCCTGAACCTCGCCAGCGCCGAACAACTGGTGGAATACCTGGCCCCGGCACGCCTGACCCTCGGAGCCCTGCCGTCGCAAGATACGCTGCTGATGGAGCGGTTTTTCGACGAGTCCGGCGGCACGCAACTGATCATCCACAGCCCGTTCGGCAGCCGCATCAACCGCGCCTGGGGCCTGGCCCTGCGCAAGCGTTTCTGCCGCACCTTCAACTTCGAATTGCAGGCCGCCGCCAGCGAAGACGCCATCGTGCTGTCACTGTCCACCAGCCACAGCTTTGAACTCGATGACGTCTGGCGTTACCTGCACAGCAACAGCGCCGAGCACACGCTGATCCAGGCTGTGCTCGACGCGCCGCTGTTCGGCGTGCGATGGCGCTGGAATGCCGGCGTGGCCCTGGCGTTGCCGCGCTACAGCGGCGGGCGCAAAGTGCCGCCGCAAATCCAGCGAATGAAAAGCGAAGACCTGATCGCCAGCGTGTTTCCCGACCAGATCGCCTGCGTGGAAAATCTCGCCGGCGAACGGGAAATTCCTGACCATCCGCTGGTGGAGCAAACCCTCGACGATTGCCTGCACGAAGCCATGGACACCGAAGGCTGGCTGGCGTTGTTACGGCGCATGGAACGCGGAGAAATCCGCCTGGTCAGCCGCGACTTGCCGGCGCCTTCGCCGTTGGCCGCCGAAATTCTCAGCGCCCGCCCCTACACTTTTCTCGACGATGCGCCGCTGGAGGAACGCCGCACGCAAGCGGTGCTCAATCGACGCTGGAGCGATCCGCAGTCCACCGACGACCTCGGCGCGCTGGACGCCGAAGCCATTGCCGCCGTTCGCGAAGAAGCCTGGCCCACACCCGGTAATGCCGATGAAATGCACGAGGCGCTGATGAGCCTGGCGTGCATCACCGATACCGAAGCTCGAAGCAATCCGGACTGGCACGATTGGTTGAATACCCTGGCAGACAGCGGTCGCGCCTGCCTGATCAATCATTCCCTGTGGCTGGCACGGGAACGGCTGACCTGCCTGTTGGCGATTTTTCCACAGGCCGCTTTGTGGCCGGAACTGGAAGCACTGCCGGGCTTTGATGAGCCTTGGGCGGCAGACGAAGCCGTGCTGGAAGTGATTCGCGCGCGACTCAGCGCTTTTGGTCCATTGCCGCTGAAGGCGATTGCTGAACCCCTCGGATTACCGCCAGCTCAAGTCACCCAAGCCTTGGCGCAATTGGAGCGCGAAGGCTACGTGCTGCGCGGTCGGTTCACCCCAGGCTGCGCGGAAGAAGAGTGGTGCGAGCGGCATCTGCTGGCGCGAATTCACCGCTACACGGTCAAGCGTCTGCGGCGGGAAATCGAGCCGGTGGCGTTGCAGGACTTCATGCGTTTCCTGTTCGACTGGCAGCATCTGTCCAGCGCCACTCAAGGCCAGGGCAACGCGGTGTTACCGGCGATCATCGCTCAATTCGAAGGCTACCCTGCCGCCGCATCAGCGTGGGACAGCGACATCTTCCCGGCGCGCATCAAGGATTATTCGGCAACCTGGCTCGATGAGTTGTGCCGCAGCGGCAAAGTGGTCTGGACCCGGCTCACCGCGCACAACAAAAGCGCCAGCACGGCCCTGCGCAGCACGCCGATCGTGTTGTTGCCGCGCAATCGAGTTGCACTCTGGAGCGAATTGACCGAGCAGACGCCGGTCAGCGAGCTGTCGCCGAAAACACAGAAGGTCCACGCTGCCCTGAGCCAGCACGGCGCGTTGTTTTTCGATGAGCTGATTCATGAAGCCCATCTGCTGCGCTCGGAGCTGGAAATCGCCTTGCAGGAACTGGTGGGCGCCGGGCTGGTGAACGCTGACAGCTTTGCCGGTCTGCGGGCGTTGATTACCCCGGCCAGCAAACGCCAGAACCGCAGCAGTCGTCGCGGGCGCGGGGCGTTCGTCGGCGGCATGGATGACGCCGGGCGCTGGGCGCTGCTCAGGCGTGGTCCCGCCGCGCCAGTTGTGGATAACTCGCGTCCGGCTCCGACACCCGCCGACACTCTGGAACACATCGCCATGACCTTGTTGCGCCGCTACGGCGTAGTGTTCTGGCGAATGCTGGAGCGTGAGGCGGACTGGCTGCCGAGTTGGCGGGAATTGCTGCGCACTTTCCATCGACTGGAGGCGCGGGGGGAGATTCGTGGCGGGCGGTTTGTCAGCGGGTTGGCGGGTGAGCAATTTGCGTTGCCAGAGGCGATTCCGCTGTTGCGCGAAGCTCGGCGTCGGCCACATGACGGCAGTTTGATTGCGGTGTGCGGGGTTGATCCGCTGAACCTGGCCGGCACCCTTTTGCCCGGCGCGAAAGTGCCGGCGCTGGCGAGCAATCGGCTGGTGTTTCGGGATGGGTTGCCGGTGGCTGCCGAGATTGCGGGCAAGCAGGTTTTTTGGGTAGAGCTGGATCAACAGGCTGGTGTTGAGGTGCGCAATAAATTGATCCGGCATTGATGTTGTCTGGGGCGGCCCTATCGCGAGCAAGCTCGCGATGAGGCCATCACTGCCCAACCCAGCTATTGAGGCCGCGGCCGCTCCGGCATCAACACCGCCGAATGTTCCGGCTCCACAACGCCATCCTGCGGCGGCTCAGGATGCCGCGGCATCAAAACCTGCTGTGGATAAGTCTGCGCGAAATGCACCCACGGGCTGTTATCCACAAGCTTTTTCAAACGCTGGTTGAACGCCCGGCTCACCGCATATTGCCCACCCGACACGGTCCGAAACTGCGCCGTCAGCACCACGCCGTTGAGGTCCATCTTGTCGACGCCGAACACATCCAGCGGCCCTTGCAGGTTGTACCGCAGGAACGGGTCATCGCTGATGGAATGCCCGGCCTCGCGGATCAGTTCGATGGCCTTGTCGACATCGGTGTCGTAAGTGAACTGCACCGAAAAGAACGCATAGGCAAATTGCCGCGATTGGTTGGTTACCGCCTTGATCTGGCCGAACGGCACCGAGTGCACAAAGCCCTTGCCGTCACGCAGGCGCAAAGTGCGAATGGTCAGGCCCTCGACCGTACCGGCGTGCCCAGAGTCGAGCACCACCCAGTCGCCGATGGACAGTGTGTCTTCGATGATGATGAACAACCCGGTGATCACGTCCTGCACCAGTTGCTGGGAACCGAAACCGATGGCCAGACCGATAACGCCGGCACCGGCCAGGAACGGTGCAACGTTGATCCCCAGATTGGCCATGGTGGTGATCGCGCAGATCACCACCAGGATGATTTTGATCGCGTTGCGCAGCAACGGCAGGATGGTTTTCACCCGCGTGCTTGGCTGACGCGCCGAGCGTTTGTTGGCCGGTGGTTTCAGGGCTTCCTGGATCGCCGTGTCGAGCACGACCCAGACCATCCAGGTGATCAGGAAGATCAAACCGATATGACTCAGCGAATCACTGATCGCCCGACCAACCGCATTGCTCACCGCGAAATCGAACAGGGACACGCCCCAGATGCGCCCCAGGATGTCGATGAACACGATGGCCATGGCAATACGCAGCAAAGCGTGGGACAGGTTCAGAAACCGCTCTTTGTAGGCGCTGCTGCGGCGCACGTCCGCTTCACTGCGCGACTTGAACAAGTGATGCAGTGTGGTGCTCAGGAACACCGTGGCAATCAGCAAGACCGTGGTGAACAACGCACTGCGCAGCACCTGCTGATTGTCATCGCTGACACTGATCAGGTTGATGATCGACACCAGCACCATCAACAGGATCGGCCAATACCAGAGCCCGGAAAAAATCCGCAGGGTTTCTCGCAACGCCGGCTGTTTGCGACGCTGGGCCAGCGGCAGGATCCGGATTAACTGTGCCACCGGACGGCGCAGGCGGATCACCAGCAACCCAAAGGAAATCGAGGCCGCCAGACCGGTAAAGACCGCGATGCTGCTGGTGAGGTTGTTGCCCAGCTGATGAGCGATCTGCGGACTGGTCAGGGCATCGCTGAGGGCGACGAGGAAGCCGATCGCGAACAGCGGTCGCGGACTTTCCTGACGGATGATTTGCACCGCCCGGCGTTTGTGGCCGGAATTGAACAGCACCACCAACGACATCACCAACGAGGCCGCGAACACCCCGCTGCTGGTGGCGTAGGCAAAACACAGCGCCAGCGCCCGACCGGCCGATACCGGTAAAAACTGGCTGGCATAGATCGTCAGCGGCAGGCTGACCACAGCTGGAATGCTGTAGGGCAACACGTAACCGAGCAAGGCCTGGCCACGCTCGCGGCTGAGCAGCAAACGATGTTCACACAGGCGCTGCGCCGACCATTTCCCGAGCAACCAGAGCGAGGCGAAAACCGCTGCCCAGACCAAGGTCAGTAACAGGAAATCCCCTGTCACGCTCCAGCTCGAACGGGCGGAGGGCTGATTGACCAGTTGATCCACTTCATCCGCCGCCCGATCGGCGCGCAGACGCCAGGCGTCAACGAGGTTTTCGTTGAGATCGAGTTTGTTCTGCACCTCGTCAATGCTTGAACTGATGGCACCGAGCAAGCCGCCCTGCACCAACGGTTCCGGGTGTGCCGGAGGTGTCGCGGCCGAAGCACTTGCAGGCAGGCCCGGGATGGCGGCCGCTTCCAGTTCCTCGCTGCCCAGAAACAGCAACGCGCCGAGTAACACCGCGGTCTTGAGCTTGATCAAGGCATCCGCTCCTTTGGATAAGACTGTAAGGAACTGATCGACAAATACCGGACTAGTTCGCAGGTGACCCGCATCCGCCCGGCAATCTTTGCGTTCAAGACAAATATCAAATGCTCATCCCTGTATTTTTCCGCACAACCCAAACCCCGACACTGCGCTCCATCAAATCAACCCACCGGAGTTGCAGCCATGCCCATTGCCTTGCTCGCGCTGACCCTCAGCGCCTTTGCCATCGGGACGACCGAGTTCGTCATCGTTGGCCTGTTACCGACCATCGGCGCCGACCTCGGCGTCAGCCTGCCGTCCGCCGGCCTGCTGGTCAGCCTCTATGCATTGGGAGTCGCCGTCGGCGCCCCGGTGCTGACCGCCCTGACCGGCAAAGTGCCGCGCAAATTGTTGCTGTTGTCGTTGATGGTGCTGTTCACCCTCGGCAATCTGCTGGCGTGGAAAGCGCCGAGCTACGAGTCGCTGATCCTGGCGCGGATCGTCACCGGCCTGGCCCACGGGGTGTTTTTCTCGATCGGTTCGACCATCGCCACCAGTCTAGTGCCCAAGGAAAAAGCCGCCAGCGCGATTGCCATCATGTTTACCGGCCTGACCGTGGCGCTGGTTACCGGCGTGCCGCTGGGCACGTTCATCGGTCAGCATTTCGGCTGGCGTGAAACCTTTCTCGCGGTGTCGGCATTGGGCGTAATCGCCTTTATCGGCAGCCTGCTCTATGTGCCGAAAAACATCGCCCACAGCAAACCTGCGTCGCTGCTACAGCAATTGCAGGTACTCAAACAGCCTCGGTTGCTGCTGGTGTACGCCATGACCGCTGTGGGTTACGGCGGATCGTTCATCGCGTTCACCTTTCTGGCGCCGATTCTTCAGGACATCTCGGGTTTCAGCGCCAGCACCGTTAGCCTGGTGTTGCTGGTCTACGGCATCTCGGTGGCCGTCGGCAACATCTGGGGCGGCAAACTGGCGGACAAACGCGGCCCGATCAGCGCCCTGAAAATCATCTTCGCCCTGCTCGCCGCCGTGCTGTTCGTGCTGACCTTCACCGCTGGCAATCCATGGTTGGCGCTGGCTACCGTGCTGGTGTGGGGTGCCGTGGCGTTCGGCAACGTGCCGGGGTTGCAGGTTTATGTGGTACGTCAGGCGGAACATCACACCCCGCATGCGGTGGATGTGGCGTCGGGCCTGAACATTGCGGCATTCAACCTCGGTATCGCTGGTGGCGCGTGGGGCGGTGGCTTGATCGTTGCCCACATGGGCTTGATCCATACCGCGTGGATTGGCGGGCTGGTGGTGCTGGTGGCGCTGGCATTGACGGCGTGGAGCGGTCGACTGGATCGCCTCGGTCCGGTGTATGCCGAGAGCTCGACCCGCGTCGCTGTCGGCCATTAACCCCTGTAGGAGCTGCCGCAGGCTGCGATCTTTTGATCTTAAAAAACAAAATCAAAAGATCGCAGCCTTCGGCAGCTCCTACATTTATCTATTGATTTACCGTCCGTAGCCCCACCGAAACTTTCGTCACCGCCCCGCAGTCAGCAAAGGAATGGGGCATTCGGACGGGAGGCGACATGGCGGCGATTCACATCGGAATTTCAGGTTGGCGCTACACGCCCTGGCGGGGGGATTTCTACCCAAAGGGCTTACCGCAGAGACGCGAGTTGCAATTCGCGTCGCGGGCGGTCAACAGCATCGAAATCAATGGATCGTTTTACGCCCTGCAACGGCCGGAGCGCTACGCCCAGTGGTACGCCGAAACCCCGCCGAACTTCGTGTTCAGCGTCAAAGCCCCGCGCTTCATCACCCACATCAAACGTCTGCGGGACATCCATAAACCTTTAGCGAATTTCTTTGCTTCCGGGGTTCTGGAGCTAAAGGAAAAGCTCGGACCGATCCTCTGGCAGTTCCCGCCCAACTTCAAATTCGATGCCGAGCTGTTCGAGAACTTCCTCGAACAATTACCCCACGACACCGAACAGGCCGCCGCCCTCGCCCGCCAGCACGACTCGCATCTCCATGGCCACGCCAGCCTCAAGGCGTACAAGAAAAAACCTGTGCGCCACGCCGTGGAGATCCGCAACGACAGCTTCGTCGACGCGGCCTTCGTCCGCCTGCTCAAGCGCTACAACACGGCTCTGGTGATCGCCGACACCGCCGGTAAATGGCCGTATCGCGAAGACATCACCAGCGATTTCGTTTACCTGCGCCTGCACGGCGCCGAAGAACTGTACGCCAGCGGATACACCCCGCAGGCACTGAAACGCTGGGGCGACCGGATCGAGGCCTGGCATCACGGCAAGCAACCACACGACCCGCAGTTGATCGCGCCCAGACTGAAGGCCAGAGCGCGCAAGTCCCGCGAGGTGTTCTGCTATTTCGATAACGACATCAAGGTCCGCGCGCCTTTCGATGCCAGGCGGCTGCTGGAGCGTTTCGATCTCGCCAAAGACTTGCTCACTGCCCCCGGCGAACCCATTGCCGAAGGAGCGCTGCCATGAGCATTTCCGAGCCGGTCGGCGTCACGGACGAGCAGGCGACCGTCGTGACCACGGTGCATCGCTTCACGGTGCTGACGGTCAACACTCACAAGGGCTTCACTGCGCTGAACCGGCGTTTCATCCTGCCGGAGCTGCGCGAGGCCGTGCGCAGTGTTTCCGCCGATGTAGTGTTTTTGCAGGAAGTCCACGGCACCCACGAACAGCATCCCAAGCGCTACACCAATTGGCCGGCGATGCCGCAGTACGAATTCCTCGCCGACACCCTGTGGCCGCAGTTCGCCTATGGACGCAACGCGGTGTATCCGGCGGGCGATCACGGCAATGCGTTGCTGTCGAAATTCCAGATCGTGCGCCACGACAACCTCGATGTGTCGATCAGCGGCCATGAGAATCGCGGCATCCTGCATTGCGTCTTGCGCCTGCCCGGCGAAGGCCCGGAGGTGCATGCGATTTGCGTCCATCTCGGTCTGCGTGAAACCCACCGCAATGCACAACTCAAGCTGCTCGCCCGTCGCCTGGAAGAGTTACCGGGCGATGCACCGGTGATCGTCGCCGGGGACTTCAACGACTGGCGCCAGCGTGCCGATGCCCTGCTCAAGCCCTGCGGTTTGCACGAGGTATTCGCCGAGCATCACGGCAAACCGGCGCGCAGTTTCCCCGCCCGCTTGCCGGCGCTGCGCCTGGACCGCATCTACGTGCGCAACCTCAAGGCCAGCCAGCCGCAAGTGCTGACGACCCGGCCTTGGTCACACCTTTCCGACCACGCACCGCTGTCGGTGGAGATCGAGCTATGAGCACTTCACCGATGGAAAAAACCACTGCGCAGCCGATTGCCGCGCCGCCAATGAGCGAGCCCGCAGCGGTCGACGTCGAGTACCGCTGGCAAGGCAACAACCGCGTCGAGTTGCTGGAAAACGGCGAAGCCTATTTCCCAAGGGTGTTCGAGGCCATGCGCCAGGCCAAGACTGAGATCCTCCTGGAAACCTTCATCGTGTTCGAAGACAAAGTCGGCGAGGAGCTGAAGACGGTGCTCATCGACGCCGCTCAACGGGGCGTGCGCGTCACCGCCAGTCTCGACGGATTTGGCTGCGGCGAATTGAGCACCGGGTATCTCACCGCCCTCAGCAGCGCTGGCGTGCACCTGCAAATGTTCGACCCGGCACCCAAGCGGTTGGGCATCCGCACCAACTGGTTCCGACGCCTGCACCGCAAGATTGTGGTGGTGGACGGGACTGTCGCCTTCATCGGCGGGATCAATTTTTCCGCCGACCATCTCGCCGACTTCGGCCCCGAGGCCAAGCAGGATTACTCGGTGGAGGTGCAAGGCCCGACGGTGGCGGACATTCATCATTTTGCCCTGCTGCAATGCGGTCGCCCGGTACGCGCCAAGTACTGGTGGCAACAGCGCCGGCAGCGTCGCTCGGAACTGGCGGTCAGCGATCACGATGGTCAGGTGCGTCTGGTACACCGCGACAACGGTGATCACCAGACCGACATCGAACAGGTTTACCGGCAAGTACTGCGCACGGCAAAGCAGCGCGTGGTGATCGCCAACGCCTACTTTTTCCCCGGCTACCGATTGCTACGCGAGATCCGCAATGCGGCGCGCCGTGGCGTTGATGTGCGGCTGATTCTGCAAGGTCAGCCGGACATGCTGGTGGCCAAGCTCGCCGCGCGCATGACCTACGACTACCTGCTCAAGTCCGGGGTGAAAATCTACGAATATTGCGACCGTCCGCTGCACGGCAAAGTCGCGTTGGTGGACGACGACTGGAGCACCGTAGGTTCGAGCAATCTCGACCCGTTGAGCCTGTCGATGAACCTTGAGGCCAACGTGTTGATCCGCGACCGCGAGTTCAACCGCACGCTGTTCGAGCGTCTCGAAGACCTCAGCGACAACCATTGCAAAATCATGTCCGTGGACAAGGCGCCGCGCGGGCGCATCTGGCACATGACGGTGGGGTTTCTGGTGTTCCACTTCCTGCGGCACTTCCCGGCCTGGGCCGGTTGGCTGCCGGCGCATAAACCGCGCTTGAAAGCGTTCACCTCACCGACCGGGAGCGACCAGCATGAGCCGCACTGAAGCACACGCGGCGACCCACCCCGAGCACCCGGCCAAGTCGCGCTGGAGCCGCTGGAAACGACCGCTGACGATGCTGTTTTTCCTGGCGCTGATCGTGCTGTTGACGATGTTCGCCCAGCGCATCGAATGGGCCGAAGTGCTGGAAACCCTGGCCGATTTCAAGGTTCGCACGCTGATCATTGCGTCCTCCCTGACCCTGCTGAGTTTTCTGGTGTATGCCTGTTTCGACCTGATCGGCCGCACCTACATCCGCCAGGACCTGACGTGGAAACAGATCCTGCCGGTGGGGATCATCAGCTACGCCTTTAACCTTAACCTGAGCGCCTGGGTCGGCGGCATCGCCATGCGCTATCGGCTGTATTCGCGGCTCGGGGTGAGCAAAGGCAACATCGCAAAAATCCTCGGCCTGAGCCTGGCCACCAACTGGTTCGGCTACATGTTGATAGCCGGCGTGGTATTCAGTAGCGGGCTGGTCCGGATGCCGCCAGGCTGGAAGTTGAGCAGCGGCGCGTTGCAAGCGGTGGGAGTGCTGTTGCTGTTGATCAGTGCGGGTTATCTGGCGGCGTGCCAGTTTTCCAAGCGCCGTGAGTGGGCGATTCGCGGGGTGGAAATCAATCTGCCGTCGTTGCGCATGGCGATTCTGCAATTATTGCTCGGCGCTCTGAACTGGTCGCTGATGGCGGCCGTGATCTTCACTTTGCTGCCGAGCAAACTCGATTATCCGCTGGTGCTTGGTGTGCTGCTGATCAGCGCCATCGCCGGGGTCATCACCCACATTCCAGCGGGGCTCGGTGTGTTGGAGGCGGTGTTCGTCGCGCTGCTGCAACACGAGGCTTCGCGGGGCAGTCTGGTGGCTGGGTTGCTGGCGTATCGGGCGATCTATTTTCTGTTGCCGTTGTTGATCACGTTGGTGATGTATCTGGTGGTGGAGGCCAAGGCGAAGTCGCTGCGGATTGCGAAGAAACCCAAGTGATTAGCGGTGCCTGATTTGACGCCATCGCGGGCAAGCCTTGCTCCTACAGGGATTGGAGCGTGCACTCATTTTGTGAACGACTCAAAACCTGTAGGAGCAAGGCTTGCCCGCGATGGCGTCCGCAAGAACACCACAAAATCACTTGGACTGAATAATGCTCAACCGCTCACCCACCACCATTTCCGTGATCCAGTCCACGAGGATCGAGGTGTAGGCCTGTTGTGAAACCGGATCACTCAACGCATGGTCGGCACCGTCGATAATCCGATGCGTCAACGAATGGGTCTGCTGGCACGCCGCGCGGTAACTCATGATGGTCGCGTGGGGCACATAGGCATCGGTTTCCGATTCCACCAACAGCACATCCCCGGTAAACGCCGAGCAGGCGTGCAACGCACGGTTGCTGTCGGCGCGCACCAGCGTGCTGCGGTAATCGCGCAGGTCGAGCTTGTCCAGATCGCGTTTTGGCGTGTGCCACTGATCGTCGCGATACAGCGCCGGCACCCGCAGCGCCAGCCAGCGTACGGGCCGCAAAGACGTCAGGATCGAGGCCAGGTAGCCGCCGTAACTGGTGCCGACCACGGCAATCGCCGAGGTGTCGAGCGCCGGGTGCGCGAGCAAGCGGTCGTAGGCCGCCAGCAGGTCACGCAGGTTGTCTTCGCGGGTTACCCGAGTCAGCGGAATGCCGGTGCCACCGGTATGCCCGCGCAGGTCGAAGGTCAGGCACACGCAACCCAGACCGGCGATGCCTTTGGCCCGCTCCAGGTCCCGCTCCTGACTGCCGCCCCAACCGTGCACGAACAGCACGCCGGGGACTTTCGATTTGGGACTGAGGAACGTCCCGCTCATCTGCTCATCATCGATGTCGATTTGAATGCTTTCGCTTCTAGCCGTCATAGGAATTGACCGTTACGTACTTGAGAAGAAAGTCACTGTTTTCTGCTGGTCCACGGTACACCTCTATGGCGTCCGCCGGCAGCGGCTGGTCGATGTAGGTTTCCACCGAGGACACCCGGATCGCGCGCATGTGCGGATCGTTGACGAAGCTCTGCAATGCCGCCACTTCGGCGCTGCTGGCGCCGCCCATGCGCCAGGATTGTTCGAGCACACCGCTGCGTTGTTTGCCGTCGTAATCAACGCCCTGGGCGATGTCGTAGTTGCGCCGTGAGGCATAGAAACCGGGATAGGCTTCATCCGCGGCGCTGTCGAACACCTGCGCCTGCCTGATCGCCAACTGCACGTCATCCGCCAGGTCCAGCTTCAACAAATCGTCGTAGCCGCCCTGCACCACCAACAGGTTCGAGCCGCCGTACACGTCTTCGCCCTCGGCGTCCTGTGTCAAGTATTGATCACCGCAGTAACTCAGCACTTTGTCGCCGATGAAACTCTGGCCGACGCTGTGGGTGATGACTTTATCCAGGTCCTGTTCCAGCACCACGCCTTCGCTGAACAGGGTTTTCGCCTCGGGCCGGGCGAGGATCTCGTCGAACTGGTCGAGGCTTTTGATCACTTCCTGACCGCGTCCGGCGCAGGCGTGAATCGGCTTGAGGCGGATCGGGCCGGCGTAGAGCAGATGTTCCGCCGCTGGCCGCGCATCCTCGAAGGAAAACACGCTGAGGCCATCGAGCACGACACTGCGCACCCGTTCGGAAAACAGCGGCGCCCAGCCTCTCGGCGCATGGGCGTTGTGGTTGAGCAAACCGTGGCTGATGGCTTTGGTGCAGATGAAATCATGCTCGACGTAACCGCCCCACAAATCGTCCGGCCCCTTGACCCCCAGTTGTCGCGCGGCGTCAGCGCCCACCAGCGTCTGGGTCGGCAACAGATAGAGTTCCCGACCTCGATGCTGCTGCGGGTCGTAGCTGCCGCCAAATTTCAGTCCGAGGATTTGCGCCAGCCAGCGGGCCAGCGCGCGATTGGTTTCGATTTCATGCAACGGCGCATCGGAGTGCACCGAATGGGCGACCACCAGTTTCTTGCGGTTTGTTGGGGTCATGCGTCCCCCTTCAATCAGCGCTAGATGAATGTAGCTGGAAGGGTGCAGAGATCAGGCCAATCGGGGCTGCTCGAAAATGCTTTTCCAATCAGCCGGTTGCAGAATCGGTGATGGCAGGACGCCTGCTTTATTCTGCACGACCGTTAATGCCGTTCCTGCAAATTGCACGATTTCAAGCTTTGTGGAGATCCATTGTAGGAGTGAGCCTGCTCGCGATGACGGCAGCACATTCAACATTGATGTGACTGACACACCGCTATCGCGAGCAAGCTCGCTCCTACAGGTGCGATTACCGTGCTGCCGCAACCGGCGTCACCCCAAACCGCGTCCGGTAATCACTCGGCGCCAGCCCGGTGATTTTCTTGAACGTCGAGCGAAATGCACCCGGGTCTTGATAGCCCACGGTCCAGGCGATGTGATCGATGGTGCCGTTGGTGAACTCAAGCATTTCCCGTGCCTTGCCGACCCGCAGATGCTGGCAGTACTCAGTGGGTTTGAGCCCGGTAGCCGTGCGAAAACGGCGCAGGAATGTGCGCTCTTCCAGCCCTGCCCGCTCGGCCATTGTCGTCAGCGATACATCGGTAGCGCCGGTGCTTTGCAGCCAGTGCTGCACCTTGAGAATCGACGCATCGCCGTGGCTGAGGATCGGAGCGAAATTGCTGCCGCACTCGCTGGCACTGTCGCTGTGTTCCACCACCAGAAAACGCGCGGTGCCGGTGGCAATGCTCGGCCCCATCAGGCGATCCACCAAGCGCAATCCCAACTCGGACCAGGCCATCAACCCGGCGGTGGTGATCAAGTCACCGTCGTCGACGATGGGCGTGTCGGCCTTGAGCTTGATTGCCGGGTAATGCTCGGCAAAGGTCTTCGCCGAGGTCCAGTGGGTGGTAGCGCTACGGCCGTCGAGCAGTCCGCTTTCGGCCAGCAGGATCGAGCCCACGCAGACACCGCCCAAGGTCGCGCCACTGGCATGTTGCTCGCGAAGCCAGCGAATCAGCGCTTGCGGTGCCTGGCCTTCGGTAAAACCGCCAATCGATGGCGGAATCAACACCGCCACCAATGCAGTGTCCGCACCGGGATGGCTGTCGTAGACCCGAGCGGGAGGCTGATCGCCCTCGACCTGCCAATGGCTCACGCGCAATAACGGCAAGTGCGCGGCCTGATGTTCGGCGGCGATCCGGTTGGCCACCCCGAACAGGTCCGTCAACCCATGCACCGCCGCCATCTGCGCGCCGGGATAGATCAACACGCCCAGTTCGGCGATTGCCCTTTGTGCGTCCATTGTCAGTTTTCCCCCTTCTATTGTCGGTGCGGCCAATCCTCGAACGGGCTCGCCGGGCCGATACTTCATTCCACACCCAACCCGCACTTCGAGGAAACAGTCATGGCCAAGCAAGCACTCATCGTAGTCGATATCCAAAACGACTACTTCCCTCAAGGCAAGTGGCCGCTGGTCGGTGCCGATGCCGCCGCAGACAACGCCGTCCGCTTGCTCAAGGCCTTCCGCGAGGCCGGTGATTCGGTGGTGCACATCCGCCACGAGTTCACCTCACCGGACGCACCGTTTTTCACCCCGAACTCCGAAGGCGCCAAGCTGCACCCCAAAGTCCTCAACCAGGGCAACGAGCCGGTGGTACTCAAGCACTTCGTCAACTCGTTCCGCGAAACCGAACTGCAATCGATCCTCGACGAACAAGGCGTCAAGGAACTGGTGGTCGTCGGCAGCATGAGCCACATGTGCGTCGACGGTATCACCCGCGCCGCCAATGATCTGGGCTACAGCGTGATTGTGATCCACGATGCCTGTGCCTCCCGTGACCTGGAGTTCAACGGCACGACCGTTCCGGCCGCCCATGTACATGCCGCGTTCATGTCGGCCCTGGGTTTTGCCTACGCCAATGTGATTTCCACCGACGAATACCTGAACGCCAGCCGCTGATCAACCCGTCGAAAGAACCAAGGCCCGCCTCGTCGCGGGCCTTTTTGTGGGCGGTCATAAAATCTCACGCGTGAGCCATTGATGGCACTCTGATTTCGCTGTAGGGTTGCTCACGCGTGAGATGTTCACAACGGAGTCACTGCCATGAAAAGCCGCTCCCTGTCAGGCCCGCCTGTCGAGCCTGCCGCATCAAAGAGCCCAAAGGGAGAGCGCGCAAAACCGTCCGCGAAAAAGCCGTCGAGCTTTTACATGAAGCAGATGCGCGCGGGTCTGGCAGCCGCCGGTTATGTGAAACACGAAACTTGGGTGCTTCCCGAAAACCGAAGCTTGCTCAAGCAGATGGAGCAACAGCTACGCCAACCGATTCTGGCTGGCTCATTCATGTCGGAGAATTACATGAGCGCAGGCAACAACTGGAACATCGACAGCCTCTTCAACGCCCTTCAGGCTCTGGACGAGGTGGCTTCGCAAGAAATCACGCTTTCCCTGATCCAGAGCTCCGAGCCCAGCATCAAACTGGAAATGAACGAGTTTGGCGGTCTGCCGATTCACATCGCCGTCGCCGGTGATCAGATCATCGTCGATACCGTTCTGGTCGATGTCGAATCCATCAATGACGTACCGAAATTCAACGATGCCGTGCTGCGCAGCCGGGAAATGTTCCCGCTTTCATCGATCGGTATCGAGTCCATGCCGAACGGGCAGATCGTCTACAACATGTTCGGCGCGTTGAGTTCCGATTCCAGCCTGACCAACGTGGTGACCGAGGTGAAAACCCTGGTCGACAACGTCCAGCGTGCCAGCGAAGCCTTCGAACGCTTCTTCAAGTAATCATCAGGAAAGGAATGCCCACATGACACAGTCCATCTGGAGCAAGTTGTTCACCGCATTGCGCGGCGGCGCCACCGAAGTCGGCGAAGCCATCGTCGATCAACAGGCCCTGCGCATCCTCGACCAGGAAATCCGCGAAGCCGATAGCGCCCTGGCCAACGCCCGTCGCGAGCTGGTCACCATCATGGCCAAGCACAAACTGTCGGCTGATCGCGTCAGCGAGTACAACGCCAAGATCAAGGACCTGGAGTCCAAGGCCATGGCCGCGATCCAGGCCAACCGCGAAGACCTGGCGATGGAAGTGGCCGAAGCCATTTCGACCCTGACCAATGAGCTGGATGTCGAGCAGAAACAAGCTACCGAGTTCGGCACCTACGCGGAAAACATGCGCAAGGACATCAACAAAGCCGAAGCACGAATCAAAAGCCTGCGCCAGCAAGTGGACATGGCCAAGGCTCGCGAAAGCGTACAGAAAGCCCAGGTCAGCGCTTCGATCGCCAGTGGCGGCGCCAACGGTAAATTGGAAACCGCGGTTGGCACCCTCAACCGCCTGCAGGCCAAGCAACAGCAACGCGCCGCCGAACTGAACGCCCAGGATGAACTGGCAGAAGCGTCGACCGGTAACGATCTGGAACGCAAACTTCGCGAGGCCGGCATTACGCCAAACGAAGGCAGCGCCAATGCGATCCTGGAACGCCTGAAGAAACAATCGGCCGAGTAATCGAAGCCGCACCTGTAGGAGCGAGCATGCTCGCGAAAAACCTGAGAACGCCACGGGGTATCAGGCTTTGCGCGTCATCGTTAACGACCATCGCGAGCTTGCTCGCTCCTACGTCAAGTCGAGGTCAAGGATGGATGCCCTGAAGGGTTTCAAGACAGTCGCCGCTCTGGCGATCTTCATGGTTGTGCTGCAATTGCTCAATTCAGCGACCGGCTACAGTCTTGTTGCCTTCGGCCTGGTGCCGAGAACGATGCACGGACTGATCGGCATCCTCACCTCGCCTTTCTTGCACGGCTCCTTCGCTCACTTGAGCGCCAACCTGATCGCCTTTCTGATACTGGGCACTCTGGTCATGGTCGAAGGCCGCAACCGCTTCTTCACCGTCAGCGCCATCATCATTTTGCTGGGCGGCTCGCTGGTCTGGCTGTTCGGTTTTTCCGGCTATCACATCGGTGCCAGCGGCTGGGTGTTCGGGTTGTGGGCGTACCTGCTGGCGCGCGCGTGGTTCCAGAGGAGTTGGGGCAATCTGCTGACGGCCAGCGTTGTGACGCTGCTGTATGGCGGTCTGATCTTTGGCTTCCTGCCCCGTCAGGGTGTTTCTTTCGAAGGGCATATCTTTGGTGCGTTCGCCGGTTTTATTGCGGCCAAGGTACTTTCCCCCGCGTCGCGCACTAGGTTAAATGCCGCCCCATAAACGCATTTGAATGAGCCTGCATCGCCTCTTCTCCCCCTCAAGGAAGTCTTCAATGGGATGGTTTAAACAGTTGATGGGGCTCGAGGCTCCAAACTCGAACTCGAACTCGAAGTGGATCGCCAATGACAGCGCGCCACTCAATGAGTCGCCCGCCGGCCCGCTGGGCCTGGCATCAGGCAAAAGCGTGATGTTCGACTCGACCCTGACCTTGCTGCTCGACGGCAAAACTTCCGTGGCCGTGCCCGCCGCCCAGCAGATCTGGAGTGCCGGCACCATCGAGCTCGGTCAATCGGCCTGGCTGTCACGCTATTACATGAACGACGAAGACCACTGGCTGCAAGTGCACACCACCGGCGATGTCGCCGGGCAGGTCGAGTCGGTGATCCTGTTCAACTACCTCGACTACGTGACCATCAGCAGTGAAGCGGAGCTGCGCCGACTGGCCGGCCCCGACAGCCTGATCGGCTTGCCGACCTACAGCCATAACGGTGTCGAATACACCCGTGAATGGGGAACCGAGTCTGGCCAGACCGAACTCGTGGCGCTGAGCGAGCAGTTGAGCAACCCGGATGAGACCTACCGCATCGAGCACCATTCGATGTTGTACGCCCGCGACACCGGGCTGACCAATCGCCGGGAGTTCCTGCTGTTCTCCGTCGAAGAAGATGCCGAAGGCAGCATCAGCTTGAGCACTTCGCTGGGCATCTCGCTGTACACCACCGACCTGACCATTTACTAAACAGGAACAATCATGCTCGAAGCACTCTCCATTTCCCTGAACCAAACCGCTGTCCTCGGGTTTGTTTCGTACATTGTCGGTGCGGCCGTGTTGTTCGCCCTGTTCCAGTTCATCTACACCCGAATCACGCCGCACAAGGAATTTGAACTGATCCGTTCGGGCAACGTTGCCGCCGCGATCGCCCTGGGCGGTGCCATCGTCGGTTTCGCCATTCCGGCCAGCAATGTCATTGCCTACTCGATCAGCATCCTCGACTTCGTCGTCTGGGCAGTGATTGCCGCGTTCGTCCAGTTGCTGGCATTCCTGATGACCAGCCTGGTGCTCAAAGGCGCGTCCGAACGCATCCAGAAAGGTGAAATCGCGGCCGGCATCTACGTCGCGGCAGTGGCCATCAGCGTAGGCATGTTGAACGCCGCGTGCATGACCCCTTCCCAGAACTGATCGCGCGGAGATCCGGATGAAACGAAGCAAGTACGTTCAGCTCTCGCTTGCCGCGTCGGTCGCCATGGCGATATCAGGCTGCGGGCCAACGGAAAAAACCTATTCGGTACAGAAGAAATACAACTTCCAGTCCGTTCAGCAATGCGCCGATGAAAAACTGCCGGTGGACGTCTGCTCGGACGCCTACATGACCGCCCTGGCCGAGCATCGTCGCCTTGCGCCGGTGTACGACAACCAGGCCGATTGCGACGCCGACTTTGTCGCCGACTGGTGCCAACAGGACTCCGCCGGCAAGTTCATCCCCCGCTTGGGTGGTTTCGAACTGACGGCCGATGGCCAGGTGACGCAATCCCAGGTGGACGCCGCCAAAGCACAATTGCCTGCCGAACAGGCAAACAGTGGCGGCTCAGGCTTCTCCACCGGCAGCCTGCTGACCGGCCTGTTGATCGGCAACATGTTGAGCAACAACCGCAACAGCTACTACTCCGAACCGGTGTACCGCTATCGCGATGATCGCGGTAACTATGCCTCCTCGACGCTCGGCCAGCGGATTTCCAAGGGCACGACGTTTACCCGGTCCGACCAGGCGAAGTACGGCCGCGGCTACAGCACCGCAAGCACCCGCTCGGCCAGCAAGCCGATCTCAGTGGCCTCTTCCACCTCCCGTGGCGGTTTCGGCAGCAAGGCCAGTGCCCGCAGTGGCTGGGGCGGCGGATCGAGCAGTTAAGGAGCCGGGCCATGAAGAAGATCCACTGCGCAGAACGGCATGACTGGAAACAGACTGCCGAAAGCCTCGGCTTTCTGTTTCACACCATTGACGATGAACCCTATTGGGACGAGAGCGCGTATTACCAGTTCACGCTCAAGCAGATCGAAAACGATCTGGAAGACCCGACCACCGAGATCCATGAGATGTGCATGGACCTGGTGGCTCGCGTGGTTCAGAGCGAAGAATTGCTGGAACGCCTGAGCATTCCTGCGCCGTTCTACGACCTGATTCGTACGTCTTGGCTCGAAGGCCACCCGCATCTGTACGGGCGCTTGGATTTTTCCTACAACGGCAACGGCCCCGCCAAATTGCTGGAGCTGAACTACGACACGCCCACCAGTCTGTACGAGGCGGCGGCGTTTCAGTGGGGCTGGCTGGAGCAATGCATCGAGCGTGGTTTGCTGCCCAAGCAGGCCGACCAGTTCAACAGCATCGACACCAAACTGCATCAGGCTTTCGCCCAACTGCAGCTCAAACAGCCCTTTTACTTCGCCTCGATGAAAGACTCGATGGAGGACAAAGGCACCACCGATTACCTGCGCCTGGTCGCAGAAAAAGTCGGCATCGAATCACGGCATATCGACATCGAAGACATCGGACTCACCAGCGACGGACGCTTCGTCGACCTCGAAGATCGCTGGATCCCTCACCTGTTCAAGCTGCATGCCTGGGAGTTCATCTTTCACGAACCCTTTGGCGTGGCGATCGCCCAGAGTGATACGCAGTTTTTCGAGCCGGCCTGGAAATCGATCATCTCCAACAAAGGCATCCTGCCGTTGCTGTGGGAGTTCCACAAAGGGCATCCGAACCTGCTTGCCGCCCATCTCGATACCGACCCGGGCAAAGCAGTGCCCAAGGGTTGGGTGCGCAAGCCGTTCTTCTCGCGGGAAGGCGCCAACATCGAACTGCAAACCGCTGACGGCCTGATCGTCAAACAGGACGGGCCTTACACGGATGCGCCCTTCATCCTGCAAGAGTTCGCCCCGCTTCCGAAGCTCGGCGACAGCTACACGCTGATCGGCTCCTGGGTGATTGCCGATCAGGCGGCGGGTATTGGGGTGCGGGAAGACAACAGCCTGATCACCAAGGATTCGAGTCGGTTCTTGCCGCACCTGATTCTCGACTGAATCCGCCCCCCATGAAAAATCTATGGTCACCCCCATTTTTGCAATACTGATTAACGGGTGGTGTGGTTG
>NZ_JBSVXD010000066.1:0-28154 GCF_054070755.1 Pseudomonas sp. SDO5591_S426
ATCAGCTACATTGATGTCGGCTGACACACCATCGCGAGCAAGCTCGCTCCTACAGGTTTCCCGACATGCTCGACAGCCTGATTCATCAACAACTCGATCGCCTCGAGCAACTCATGGCGGATCAGCCGTTCGCGGTGCTGACGGGTGCCGGTATCAGCACGCCGTCGGGCATTCCGGATTATCGCGACAACCAGGGTGTGCGGCGTGGCCGGCAGCCGATGATGTATCAGGAATTTCTCTCGGCCCCGGAATCCCGACGGCGCTATTGGGCGCGGGCGATGCTCGGCTGGCCACGGGTGCGTCAGGCCCAGCCGAATGTGGCTCACGAGACACTCGCGCGGTTGCAAAGCACCCGGCAGATCAGCGGTCTTATCACCCAGAACGTCGACACCCTGCACGATCAGGCCGGCAGCCATGACGTCATTGAACTGCACGGCAGCCTGCACCGGGTGCTGTGCCTGGACTGCGGAAAGCGCAGCGAGCGCGATTCGATCCAGCACCTGATGGAAACCCAGAATCCTTACCTGGCAGGCGTGGACGCAGTGCAAGCCCCGGACGGCGACACCCTGCTCGACCCGGCTTTCGAAGCACGCTTTCAGGTGCCGCATTGCCCACATTGCGCAGGGGAACGGATGAAGCCGGACGTGGTGTTTTTCGGTGAAAACGTCGCGCAGGTCACGGCAGCCAAAGCCATGGCAGCGGTCGAACATGCCGCCGGATTGCTGGTGGTCGGGTCTTCGTTGATGGCGTATTCGGCGTTTCGTCTGTGCCGCGCGGTGGTGGATCAGGGCAAACCGCTGATTGCGATCAACCTGGGCAAGACCCGGGCGGATGAGATGCTGGATTTGAAGATTGAGGGGTCGTGTGAGCAGCTGCTTCCGTTATTGGCCCAACGCCTGAACAACTGACAAAACCCAATCCCTGCGGCAGCTCCTACATGGGAACTGTGATCAGCTCATGGAAACTCGCTGGCCGAGATTTTCCTCTTTGAGCACATCAAACAACGCCTGCGCCGCCGCCGACAACTCTCCGCCCGGCAACGTCAGTACGCCTAACGCCCGCTCCACCACCGGATCGCGCAAGGTAATGCAGCACGCGCCCAGCTCGCGCATCTGCCCGGCACACAACGCCGGCACCGCACTCACCCCCAACCCGCTGGCGACCATCCGCCCGACCGTCGCCAGTTGATGGCTCTCAAACTCCACCGGCAGCTTCATGCCCCGCGCCTGCAAGTGTTCTTCCAGCATCACCCGCACTGTCGACGGCCGCTGCAAGGTGATGAAAGGCTCCTTGAGCAAGGTCTGCCAGTCGATTTCGTCCAGCTCGACCAGCGGCGAATCATGGGGCACCACGGCGACGAAGCGGTCGATGTACAGCGGCGTGAATTGCAGCGACGAACTCTGGGTCGGTTCGAACGCCACGCCCAGTTCCACCTGGCGATCGCGGACCATTTCCAGCACTTGCTCGTTGATCACATCGTTGACCGTGACGTTGACTTTCGGATACCGGGCGCGGAATGTCTTGAGGATTGGCGGCAACAGGTTGCCGGCGAACGACGGCATGGCCGCCAGGGTCACGCGGCCGCGCTGGAGCGTGAAGCGCTGACGCAGTTCGTCCTCGGCGTTGTCCCAGTCGGCAATCAGGCGACGCGCCAGCGGCACCAGGGACTCGCCCTCGGCGGTCAGTGCCACATTGCGCGTATTGCGCGTGAAGAGGCGCCCGCCCAGGCCCTCCTCCAGCGCTTTGATGGTCAGGCTCAGTGCCGATTGCGACAGGTGCAAGCGCTCGCAAGCCACGGCAAAACTCAGGCTCTGGGCCACGGCCAGAAAGGCGCGGATCTGCTTGACGGTCATACTCGGTTTCTCCCGGCTATTGTAGGAGCTGCCGAAGGCTGCGATCTTTTGATCTTCGACGATTACCGCTCTGTCAAAAACAAGGTCAAAAGATCGCAGCCTTCGGCAGCTCCTACGAACTATTGAGTTTTATCTATCAATCAACATTAAAAATCAACTTAACAAATGAATCTTGCGGCGAGACACTCAACCCCATACGGCTAGCCAGCCGCCCACAAAGAATAAAAGAGGTGCATATGGCAGGTTTCGACAAGCGCGTGAGTTCCTACGAGGAAGCTCTGGCAGGTCTTGAAGACGGCATGACCGTGATCGCTGGCGGCTTCGGCCTGTGCGGCATCCCGGAAAACCTGATCGCCGAGATCAAGCGCAAAGGCACCCGCGACCTCACCGTCGTTTCCAACAACTGCGGCGTCGACGGTTTCGGCCTCGGCGTGCTGCTGACCGACCGCCAGATCAGCAAGGTCGTGGCCTCCTACGTCGGCGAAAACAAGCTGTTCGAAGAGCAACTGCTCAAGGGCGAAATCGAAGTCACCCTGACCCCGCAAGGCACCCTCGCTGAAAAAATGCGTGCAGGCGGCGCCGGCATTCCGGCCTTTTTCACCGCCACCGGCGTCGGCACTCCAGTCGCCGAAGGCAAGGAAGTACGCGAATTCCATGGCCGCAAGTACCTGATGGAAGAATCCATCACCGGTGACTTCGCCATCGTCAAAGGCTGGAAAGCCGACCATTTCGGTAACGTGATCTATCGCCACACCGCCCAGAACTTCAACCCGCTGGCCGCCACCGCCGGCAAGATCACCGTGGTCGAAGTCGAAGAAATCGTCGAGCCCGGCGAGCTGGACCCGGCGCAGATCCACACCCCAGGCATCTACGTCGATCGGGTCATTTGCGGCACGTTCGAAAAACGCATCGAACAGCGCACCATCCGCAAATAATTCAGGCTGACGGAGAATAAAAACATGGCACTTTCCCGCGAACAAATGGCTCAACGAGTCGCCCGCGAAATGCAGGACGGCTTCTACGTGAACCTGGGCATCGGCATCCCGACCCTGGTTGCCAACTACATCCCCGAAGGCATGGAAGTCATGCTGCAATCGGAAAACGGCCTGCTCGGCATGGGTCCTTTCCCGACCGAAGAAACCATCGACGCCGACATGATCAACGCCGGCAAGCAAACCGTGACCGCGCGTATCGGCGCTTCGATTTTCTCCTCGGCCGAATCCTTCGCGATGATCCGCGGTGGCCATGTCGACCTGACCGTACTGGGCGCGTTCGAAGTGGACGTCGAAGGCAACATCGCCTCGTGGATGATTCCCGGCAAACTGGTCAAGGGCATGGGCGGTGCGATGGACCTGGTGGCTGGCGCCGACAACATCATCGTCATCATGACCCACGCCTCCAAGGACGGTGAGTCCAAGCTGTTGTCCAAATGCAGCCTGCCGCTGACCGGCGCCGGTTGCATCAAGCGCGTACTGACCGACCTGGCCTACCTGGAAATCGAAAACGGCGCGTTCATCCTGAAAGAACGTGCACCGGGTGTCAGCGTTGAAGAGATTGTCGCCAAGACCGCCGGTAAACTGATCGTGCCGGACCACGTGCCGGAAATGCAGTTCGCTGCCCAGTGAGGAATCATTCCATGCAAGAAGTCGTCATTGTTGCCGCCACGCGCACCGCGATCGGCAGTTTCCAGGGTTCCCTGGCCAATGTTTCTGCCGTCGACCTGGGCGCTGCGGTGATCCGTCAGTTGCTGGCACAAACCGGCCTCGACCCGGCTGAAGTCGATGAAGTGATCATGGGTCAGGTGCTGACCGCCGGCGCCGGGCAAAACCCTGCGCGCCAGGCTTCGATCAAGGCCGGCCTGCCGTTTGCTGTGCCGGCGATGACCCTGAACAAGGTCTGCGGCTCCGGCCTCAAGGCCCTGCACCTGGGCGCTCAGGCGATTCGTTGCGGCGACGCTGACGTGATCATCGCCGGTGGCCAGGAAAACATGAGCCTGTCCAATTACGTCATGCCCGGCGCCCGTACCGGCCTGCGCATGGGTCACGCGCAAATCGTCGACACCATGATCAGCGATGGCCTGTGGGATGCGTTCAACGATTACCACATGGGCATCACCGCCGAGAACCTGGCCGAGAAGTACAGCCTGAGCCGCGAGCAGCAGGACGCATTCGCCGCCGCTTCGCAGCAGAAGGCTGTGGCTGCAATCGAAGCCGGGCGCTTCGTCGATGAAATCACCCCGATCCTGATTCCGCAGCGCAAGGGCGATCCGCTGTCCTTCGCCACCGACGAGCAGCCACGGGCCGGCACTACCGCCGAATCCCTGGGCAAACTCAAGGCCGCCTTCAAGAAGGACGGTTCGGTGACTGCCGGTAACGCTTCGTCGCTGAACGACGGCGCCGCCGCCGTGATCCTGATGAGCGCCGAAAAAGCCAAGGCTTTGGGCCTGCCGGTACTGGCAAAAATCGCCGCTTACGCCAACGCGGGCGTCGACCCGGCGATCATGGGCATCGGCCCGGTGTCGGCCACTCGCCGTTGCCTGGACAAGGCTGGCTGGAACATCGGTCAACTGGACCTGATCGAAGCCAACGAAGCTTTCGCCGCGCAATCGCTGGCCGTGGCCAAGGACCTGGAATGGGACTTGAACAAGGTCAACGTCAACGGCGGCGCTATCGCCCTCGGTCACCCGATCGGTGCCTCGGGTTGCCGCGTGCTGGTGACCCTGCTGCATGAAATGATCAAGCGTGACGCCAAGAAAGGCCTCGCCACCCTGTGCATCGGTGGTGGTCAAGGCGTCGCCCTGGCGCTCGAACGAGCGTAACGCGTTCAACAGATTGCGCGGGGACCCACGAATAACCGCGCGATTTGGCAAAACACCCGGTGCGACTCACGTTGCACCGGGTTCTTTTTGTCTGGCATTCAGGCAAATTTCACCAGATTCAGTGCTGGCAGCGGTCCGCCCGGAAACTGCACCAGCCGCCCGCCGACACTCAAGCTGCCAAGGTCGACGCCGAAGAAGCCAAGACGCTCGATCAGCGCCGCCACTCCAACCTTGGCCTGTGCCGAATCGCCCGAGAAAAACAGCACTCTGCGACCACCTTCCGCCGCTGGGTCGCCGTCGACCAGATGCGCCTGAAGATGATTGAACGCCTTCACCACCCGCGCGCCCGGCACCCATTCGGCAAAGACTTCGCTGGACACACGGCCCTGCAAATCCACGGCCTTGAACAACGGAGCCTCGATCGGGTTGTTCGCATCGATCACGATCCGTCCGGCGAAATCCGGCAGACCGGCCAGTGCCATCGGCAGTTTCGACCAGTTCACCGCAACCAGCACGATGGGCTGAGCGGCGGCTTCTTCGCGAGTGCCGGCACGAGCAGTTGGCCCGAGTTCAGCCACCAATGAAGCCAGTGTTTCTGGCCCGCGACTGTTGGCGATGACCACTTCAATGCCTTGACGCGACAGTGACCGGGCGAAGGCTGCACCGATTGCACCGGCACCAATAATTCCAATTCTGCTCATGGTTTTGTCCTCTCAGGAAGGTGATCAGGCGGTGAAACCGCCATCGGCAATGATGTCCGCGGCGGTGACGAACGCCGCTTCCGGGCTGGCCAGGAAAGCCACGACGCTGGCGATGTCTTCCGGTTTGCCATAGCGGCCAATGGCGATGCCCGGGCCGACGATTTCGCTGACCGGGCCGCCGTCCGGGTTCATGTCGGTGTCGGTCGGGCCGGGGTGAACGGTATTGACGGTGATGCCCAGCGGACCGAGATCACGGGCGAGGCTGCGGTTGAATCCGGCGATAGCGCCCTTGGTCAAGGTGTACAGCGATGCGGTGGGAAACGCCGCGTAATGGGTCATCGACGAACCGATGTGGATGATTCGACCGCCCGTCTTCATGATCCGCGCCGCTTCCTGGGTAGCGACAAACACCCCGGTCACGTTGACCGCGATCATGCGCTGATAGTCTTCGAAACTGATGTTCTGGATCGGCCCGCCGAGGGCGATGCCGGCGTTGTTGACCAAAATATCCAGGCTGCCGAACGCCTCGACGGTGCGGGTGACGGCTGCACGCACGGCGGCCGGATCACCGGCATCGGCGGCAATCGCCAGGGCACGGCCGCCCGCGGTTTCAATGGCCTGGACCACCTCAAAGGCTTTGCCCGGGGACGCACTGAAGGTCAGCACAATATTGGCCCCATCGGCGGCCAGACGCTTGGCAATCGCTGCGCCGATGGAGCGGGAGCCGCCGGTGACCAGTGCGGTTTTGCCTTCAAGTGGAAGTCGGTTCGTCATGGAATTTCACTCCGTGGGTTGGGGATGGAGTGAATACTGCGCTTGCCATTAGCGCGTGATTAGCCGGTAATGCCTTGAATGATTTTCAAGCATCAGTAGCAGGTGTGTTGCCATGGAAACCCTCGCCAACCTCGAATCCTTTGTGCGCAGCGCCGAAACCGGGAGCTTTTCCGCAGCCGCCCGCTTGCTCGCGCTGACCCCCGCTGCCGTCAGCCGCAACGTGGCGATACTGGAACGCAACATCGGCGTGCGCCTGTTCCAGCGTTCGACCCGCAAGCTATCCCTGACCGAGGCCGGTGAAAGCTTCCTGGCCAACATCGGTGGCAATCTGGAAGCGCTGCAAACAGCGATCAACGCGGTCACTACCGATCAGGGTGAGCCGGCAGGTGTGCTCAAGGTCAGCCTGGCGCCGACCTTCGGCATCGGCCATATCCTGCCGCTGCTGCCGGCGTTCCTGGCGCGCTACCCGCTGATCCGCCCGGAATGGCACTTCGAAAATCGCGCCGTGGATTTGATCGCCGAGGGTTATGACGCCGCCATTGGCGGCGGTTTCGAACTGACGCCCGGGGTCATCTCACGAACCCTGGCACCCGCTGAAGTGGTGGCGGTTGCTTCACCGGCCTATCTGGCGCTGCGCACCCTGCCCGCCAGCCCCGCAGACCTGGCCCGGCACATCGGCATCGTGATGCGCGGCAGCCGCACCGGGCGAATTCGGCAATGGCTCATGCGTGATGGTGCAGGCAATGAGGTGCCGGCGAGCATGAACGAAAGCATCGTTTTGAATGATCCCGCCGCCATGCGCGAGGCAGCGGTGTTGGGGTTGGGGGTGACGTTGCTGGTGCTGTCCGATGTGCAGCCGAATATTCAGCGCGGTGAACTGGTGCGCCTGTTACCGGATTGGCAGGCCGATGCGGGGGCTATTTCGCTGTACTACCCGAGCCGGACGCTGATGCCAGCCAAGACCCGGGTGTTTATCGATTTTGTGGTTAAGGCGTTTCAAACACAGACCGCGTAATCGTTCATCGCGAGCAAGCTCGCACAGTGGAACGCGGTCAACTGTAGGAGCGAGCCTGCTCGCGATGGCGCCCGACCAGTCACCCAAAAAGCTGCAAGATCAACCAGCTATTCGCCCCACTGATCACCGCAAACAGCCCCCACGCCAACACCCGTGTCGGCAAACGGTTCACAAACGGCCCCATGAGTTTTTGATCGTTGGTCATGCGTATCAACGGATATAGCGCGAACGGCAACTGCAAACTCAACACCACCTGACTCAACACCAGCAACTTGCCGATCGCATCGTCGCCCATCAGCCACACGCCAATGAACGCCGGGATCAGTGCCAGGCCACGGGTGATCAAACGCCGTTGCCAGCACGGCAGGCGCAGGTTGAGGAAACCCTCCATGATCACCTGGCCGGCAATCGTGCCGGTGAAAGTCGAACTCTGCCCCGACGCCAGCAGCGCCACGCCGAACAACACACTGGCCAACGCCCCGCCCACCAACGGATCGAGCAGGTGATAGGCGTCTTGAATGTCGACCACTTCGGTGTGCCCGGTCTTGTGAAACGCCGCGGCGGCGAGGATCAGGATCGCGGCGTTGACCAACAGCGCTAAAGCCAGGGAGCCGATGGTGTCGATGCGCGCCAGCTTCACCGCGTCCTGCTTGCTGGCGACGTCCTTGCCGATCAACCGCGTTTGTACGATCGAGGTGTGCAGGTACAGGTTATGTGGCATCACGGTGGCGCCGAGAATGCCGATGGCGAGGTACAGCGGCGCCGCATCACTCAGGGCCGACAGCGATGGCTTGAAACCTTGGGCGACTTCAGGCCAGTACGGTTTGATCAGCAGCAACTCGACGAAAAAACACGCGCCGATGGTGCAAACCAGCACCAGCATGATCGCTTCCAGACGCCTGAAACCACGGTTTTGCAGGGCCAACACCAGCAAGGTGTCGAACGCCGTGAGGGCGATGCCGAAGGTCAGCGAACAGCCCAGCAACAAATGGAATGCCAGGGCACAGCCGAGCACTTCGGCCAGGTCAGTGGCAATGATCGAAATTTCCGCCAGCACCCACTGCGTGCGGGCTGTCCGTTTGCTGTAGCGCTGCCGGCACAACTGCGCCAGATCGCGTCCGGTCGCGATGCCCAACCGCGAACACAGGCATTGCACCACCATCCCCGCCAGACTCGCCAACAGCACCACGAACAACAGGCTGTAGCCAAACCGCGACCCGGCCTCGATGGCGGTCGCCCAGTTGCCAGGGTCCATGTAGCCAATGGACACCAGCAAACCGGGACCGGCAAAACGCAGGACCCGTTTGAAAAATGACGCGCTCGGGTCGACAGCAACGGTACCCGCCACTTCCGGCGGACAGAACGGCGCAGTGCCGACTTTGGGCAAACTGAATTTCACGCGATGATCCATCAACAGGTGGGAAGGCGCAGCTTAGACGTTTCGCCTCGCACGCCCAAGGGGGAACTGCGGGCACATGGGGCCGATCGGCACTTTGTATACAAAAAACATCAATCGGTGCAGCAATCCATCTCTCGCAGTGCTAACGTTGCCACCTGACACAGGTTGGAGATGTACGCGTGCTGATGCTCAAATTGCTGGTGATTCCCGGATTCCTGCTGCTGATTTCCCTGGCTGGTAAACGTTGGGGGCCAAGCGTGGCCGGTTGGTTGTCGGGGTTGCCGGTGGTGGTCGGGCCGATTCTGTTTTTCCTCGCCATCGAACAGGGCGAGCTGTTCGCCGCTCAATCGGCCCAGGCGGCGCTGTCGGCCATGTTCGCGATGATCGCTTTCTGCGTGACTTACGCGCAGGTCGCCCAACGCACCGGATGGCCACTGGCGCTGACGATTTCCCTGTTGGTGTGGGCCGTGATCGCCGTGGTGCTGTCGTTGATCCCACCGTCACTGGTGTTTTCGGTGATCGCCGCCGCGACTGCCCTGTTGGCCGCGCCTTACCTGTTCCCTTCGGTGCAACCCATCGTTTCCGGTCCAAAACCGAAGTCCGACAAACTGCTGCTGCGCATGGTCGCCGGCGCCCTGCTGACGCTGGCTGTCACTCTGCTGGCCAGCACCGTCGGCGATCGCTGGAGCGGGTTGCTCGCAGTGTTCCCGGTGTTGGGCAGCGTGATGGCGGTGTTCTCCCAGCAAACCCGTGGCCCGGCGTTTACCGCTGCCCTGCTGCGGGCGACGGCCACCGGCATGTATTCGTTCTCGGCATTCTGCCTGGTCCTGGCGCTGACATTGCCGAGTATGGGGATGAGTGCGTTTGCTCTCGGCGTGGCGGTGTCGGTGGCAATGCTGGGCGTGACCAAACGCCTGCTGGCGCGGCCCGTCGGCCAGGTTCCGGCGGACGCTGGACGAACCGCGATCAAGCGCTAAGCTGCAACAGGTCATCGGGCAAGGAAGTCGCCCGTTCAACGCCTGAAGGAACAGACATGGCCACGTCCAGCGTCCGTAGTGCCCGCTCCGCCACCGCGGTCGGCGTGATCGCAATCTTCCTCTGGTCCTGCCTGGCGTTGCTGACCACCCTCACCGAAGGCATTCCACCGTTTGAACTGCTGACCCTGAGCTTCGGCGTTGCGTTTATCGCGACCTTGATAATTCTGGGTCGACGCGGGCTCAGCGGTTTCAGCAGTTGGCGCCAACCCTGGCCCGTCTGGGCGACAGGGTTTGTCGGAATTTTCGTTTATCACGCGCTGTATTTTTTCGCGCTCAAGTCTGCGCCGGCAGCCGAAGCCAGCCTGATTAACTACCTGTGGCCCCTTCTGCTGGTGCTGCTCTCGGCCTTCGCCGCCGGAGAAAAACTGCACAAGCGCCAAGTCCTCGGTGCAATTCTGGGCCTGGCCGGCACCGCTTTAATCATGCAACAACGCGATACCCATACCTCCGCCGTGATGCCGGTGGCCGGGTACTTGGCGGCGCTCGGATGTGCGCTGATCTGGGCCGGGTACTCGGTGTTCAACCGGCGGTTCAAGGAAGTACCGAGCAGCATCATCGGCGGCATTTGCGGCATGTCGGCCCTGGGCGGGCTGGTCTGCCATCTGGCGTTCGAAACCACAGTGTGGCCCGATTTCAGGCAATGGACAGCGATCGTCATTCTGGGCCTCGGCCCGGCGGGACTGGCGTTTTTCGCCTGGGACCACGCCACCAAACACGGCAGCCTGGCCACGCTGGGCGCGCTGTCCTACCTGGCTCCGCTGATTTCCACCGTATTGTTGATCGTCGTCGGCCGCAGCCATGCCAGCCCGATCCTGATGATTCCTGCGCTGCTGATTATTGCCGGCGCGGTGATCGCCACCGCGCAGCCGTCGGTTAAATCCCCTACAACACCTTCGATGGTTTCGCACGAGTAGCCCAACAACTCCGTACGTCAATCGAACAGGTTTCGCCCACCATCAGCCTCAGTTCAAACCACTACGACTGAGGCCTACATCATGAAATTCTTTTTCCACCCTTCGCCGAACCCGATGAAAGTCGCCCTGCTGCTTGAAGAACTGCAAACGCCTTACGAGCTGATCGGCGTCGACACCTTCAAAGGTGAACAACACCTGCCAGCCTTCCTGGCGATCAACCCTAACGCCAAGGTCCCGGCGCTGGTCGATGGCGACGCCACGGTCTTCGATTCCCAGGCGATCCTGCTGCACCTGGCGCAAAAACATCAGCGTTTCCTGCCCACCAGCGCTGCCGGCAATGCCGAATTGCTGTCCTGGCTGATGTTCATCGCCACCGGCCTCTCGCCGTTCTCCGGCCAGGCCGTACACTTCATGCACCACGCGCCGGAAGACCTGCCATACGCGAAAAACCGCTACTTCAAGGAAGTCGAACGCCATTACCGCGTACTCGATCAACGCCTGGCCGAGCATCAGTACCTGGCCGGCGACACCTACAGCATCGCCGACATGGCCCTCTGGGGCTGGGCCAACTACGCGCCGTACATCCTCGGTGAAAACGGTCTGGCGGCCTATCCGAACGTCAAGCGCCTGTACGACGAAATCAGCGCCCGCCCGGCTGCCCAACGCGCTCAGGGTCTGAAAGAGAAGCTGGTACTCAAGGCCGAGTTCGACGAAGAAACCCGCCGCAACCTGTTCCCGCAAAACCAGGCTCAGTAAGCCGCTCCCAATACAGGAAGGTGATGAAATGAGTGATCAAGTCGCGTTTATCGTTTACCTGCCGGCCAAACCCGAACGTTTTGCCGAAACCAAAGAACGGCTGCTGGACGTCGTGCACCAGATGTCGGCCGAGCGGGACTTCGTCAACACCTGGGTGCATCAACTCCAGGACGAACCGAACACCTTGGTGCTCTACGAAACCTGGAACTGCAGCAAGGAAGACTTCATCGCTCGTCACCTGAGCAAGCCGTATCGCCAGGAGTACGAAAAACTGCTGCCGGAGTTGTTGGCGAGCGCACGCCGAATCGAGTTTCTGGATGTGATCGAGAGTTATCCGGTGCGTCGCGAAGATTGAGGCTGGCTCGGCAACGGACAACGACCGTCCGTTACCCAACGCTGGAACACGTCACAACCTCCATGGGATGATCGCCCCCCACCGCGCGACCATCCCTGGAGATTTCGAATGTCATTGTTGAGTAAAAAAGCCGTTGTCCTGTTGCTGGCGGCGGCGGCCACTTTCGGGGCTCTGAATGCGCAGGCCGCCAAGGCCACGGCCAAGGAGACCGCATCTGCACAGAAGGTTTCGATGCTCGACGGCAAGTTCACGTTCACCCTGCCCAAGGGCTTCGTCGCCAATCCGCTGCCGACCAGTCCCACCGGCGCAAGCGGCACCATGTACGCCAACGAGACCACCAAGACAGTGGTCATCGCCGCGCAAAACAGTCTGCCGGAAGGCACCACGGTCAAGGACAACGACGGAGCATTTCTGGATGGCACCGTCGCCGACTTCGACGCGGCACAACGCAAGGCCCTGCCCGACTACAACAAGCTCAGCGAAAAAAGCCTGACCCTGAAAAGCACCGGGTTGGGCGTACGCCAGGTCGACAGCACCGCCACCCAGGGCGGCGGCATGACCCTCAACACCACGCTGATGGCCGCGTCCGGCAGCCACATGACGGTCATTCAGGTCATTTCCCGCCCCGGCGACATGGCCGCCCACGAGACGCTGATCAAGCAGATCGTCAGCGGCAAATAAATCTCAGGGATTGAGGCGCTGCAACCAGGCGCTCAAATCCTGCATCTCTTCGGCACTGATGTTGTGGCCAACACCCTGATAGGCGTGGAACTCGGGTTCGAGTGAAATGCTCTGCAACAGGCTGTTCGCTTCGGTGCCATCGCTGTACGGCAGACGTTTGTCCGCCGTGCCATGACCGATGAAAATCGCCAGCGACTGGCGTTTTTCATCCGGTTTCAGTTCGGCCTTGAGCACCGGCAAAATCCGCCCGCTCAACGCGGCGATCCCGCCCACCGCTTCAGGATGGCGCAGCGCGACTTCGTAAGACATGATCGCGCCCTGGCTGAACCCCACCAGGAAAACCTTGCCCGGCTCAGTGTGATATTTCTTTGTTGCCTGTGCGACAAAATCCAGCAGCATCTGGCCGCTGGACTTCAGATCATCGGTCTCACCGTTGTAGGCACCTTCGCCTTTCTTGCGAAACCACTGGTAACTTCCCTCCTGCATCACCATCGGCGCCCGCACCGACAGGTACGTGTATTGCGCGGGCAATTCATCCTTGATGCCGAACAGATCCTGCTCGTTACTGCCGTAACCGTGGAGGAAAATCACCAAGGGCTGATCGTGGGAATCGGAGGGTGCCTGCTCCACGTACTTGAGCGGCAGGTCGGTTTGCAGCGGGGTTTGAGCGTGGACAGCGGCGGATGCCAGCAGCATGAACAGAGCCAGAAATTTCAACATAAGCCTTCCTTCACAATGCGCAGGATTCGGGGAAGAGCCTAACACTGTGAAGCAGACCGAGGTATTTTCGCTGTGCCAACTACCGCTATCGCCAGCAAGCTGTGCTCCTACAGGTTTGGCGTTGTTCCGTAGGAGCACAGCTTGCTGGCGATGAGGCCCTATGCGGCCCAAAGAATATTCAGCTCAATCGTTGATCAACTTCCCAACCCGAATCGGTTCCCGCCCCGCCACTTTCGCCTGCCAGGTCCCCGGCTGCGTATAACGCCCGCGATCAATCGCAAAAAGTACGCCGCTGGTCCCGGCACGTACGGTGGTGACCTTGTCATTCAACGGGTCGACCACCTCAAACAGCGCATCGCCCTTCTCCACCCACTCCCCGGCTTCGCGCAGGAAACTGACGACACCGTGATGCGGCGCGAACAGGTATTCGGTGCCTTCGAACGGCATGCCTTCACAGCACTCATCCGGCGCTGCCGGCCAAGTGCCCTTGATGAAACCCTGCTCAGCGAGAAAGCCCAGAATCGCCTCGCAATTGGCTTGTGCTTGATCGACCCGGGTGTCGCCCATGCTGCCCAGCTCCAGAGTGGTTGCCAGGTTGGCCGGTGGAATGGCGGCCTCGGGGAACGCCCTGGCCAGACGCAACCACGGCGAAGAACAGGATTCGTCAAAAGAGCTGCCGCCGGAATCCTCACACAACAACGCCACGCCAGCCTGCAAACGCGCCGCCAGGGATTGCCACTGTGGCCAGTGTTGCGGCAGTGCGTAAATGTGAATCGCCGCTTCGAAATCGCAATGCAGATCGAGGGTGATGTCAGCGTCACAGGCATGGCGCAACAACAGGCGATGCATGGCTTCGAGTTGTGATGCCGGGGCCGGCAAACCGTCGAGAACCTGGCCCATGGTTTGGCGGATCAGCGTGATGTTCGCCTCGGCATCGCTGCCCAGACGATCACCCACCAACTGCGCCACCGGTGCACTGAGTTCGACAAACGCGCGGTTGAAATTCTTGCCGCTGCCCAGTTCGAAGCGGCCCATGTGACTGCCTTGCAAGTGCTGGTCGAGACCGATCGGGTTGGCCACCGGCACAAGCTCGATCACACCGTTCAACTGTCCCTGAATTTCGAGATCGGACAGACGCTTCTTCAGTTCCCACGCCGTGCGCATACCCGGCAATTCGTCGGCATGCAGACTGGCCTGGATGTAAACCTTGCGGGTGCCCGCGCCATAACGGAACACACTGAGGGTGCGTTCGGAGCCGAGGTGACTCCAGGGCAGAGGGTGGTCGATGCGTTGCATGGGAGAACTCCAGAATCAGGGCTACAGGTTTCTCATTTCATGAAATGAAAGCATAAAAAAAGTGGCCTCCGCGTCAACGGGGCCACTTTTTTCTACGGCGTATTAATGACCGTAAACGTCAAAGTCGAAGTACTTGTCCTGCACTTGCTTGTACTTGCCATTGGCGCGGATTTCAGTGATGGCGGTGTTGAATTTGTCCGCCAGCTCTTTATCACCCTTGCGCACAGCAATACCGGCGCCGCCGCCGAAGTACTTGGCGTCTTCATAGGTCGGGCCGACGAAAGCGAAGCCTTTACCGGCGTCGGTCTTCAGGAAACCGTCGTCCAGGTTGACCGAGTCGGCCAGCAGCGCGTCGATGCGACCGGAAACCATGTCCAGGTTGGCTTCCTGCTGGGAGCCGTAACGCACCAGCTCAATACCGGCCGGCACCAGTACTTCGGTGGCGAAGCGGTCGTGGGTACTCGCGCGCAGTACACCGACCTTCTTGCCTTTGAGTTCGATCAGCGGGTCTTTGATGTCGGTGCCTGCCTTCATCACGAAGCGCGCCGGGGTGTGGTAGTACTTGATGGTGAAATCGACGTTCTTCTTGCGATCGTCAGTGATGGTCATGGACGACAGGATGGCGTCGATTTTCTTGACCTTCAGCGCCGGGATCAGGCCGTCGAATTCTTGCTCGACCCAAGTACATTTCACTTTCATCTGCTCGCACAGCGCGTCGCCGATATCAACGTCGAAACCGGTGAGTTTGCCGTCAGGGGTTTTCATCGAGAATGGCGGGTAACCGGCTTCGATACCGATGCGGATCGGCTTGGCGTCTTCGGCCACGGCGGTCAGGGACAACATCGACAGTGCCAGGGCACCGAACATCACTAGCTTCTTCATTTATAACTCCTGTGTGCGGAGGTTTTTATTGGCAGCTTTCGGTCGTTGCTTGTGGCAGGTAAGGACCGAAGAGGCCGGCAGTCTAGAGTGGCTGGTGCGGGGCAAATTGTTTATAGGCGACAAATACTTACAGAAATTGGCCGAGTCGATGATTGCCGTAGAAGCTTGCGCCAGAGCGGTGCAAAGCCTGTCAGACAATTATCGTTTCCGGAAAAAACCTACAAGATTTTGGGAGCATTCCGACTGAACAGTCATGCTGGCGATGAGCTCTTTTTTGCGGCACATTGACCACCCACCCCGCCCGTTCAAGAGAAGCACGATGTCCGAGTTGAACCTGATCCAGCACCACCCTGCCGAGGGTCCGGGCGCCATTGCCGCGTGGGCCGCTTCCCGTGGAGTGAAGCTGAACGTCTTTCGCGCCGACCTCGGTGAGTTGCCGGCGGTGAGCGCGGCACCGGCGATTCTGTTGGGTGGGCCGTATGAATCCAACGCCGGGCCGGCATGGCTGGAGGCCGAACGCCAATGGCTGGCCGGCAGCCTCGAACAAGGCGCTGCAGTGTTCGCCATCTGCCTGGGGGCGCAATTGTTGGCCTTGAGCCTGGGTGGAAATGTGCGGCGCATGGCGCGCACGGAAACTGGCTGGACGCAGGTGAACTTCGTCGATGGCCAGAGCCTGAAGGTGCTGGAATGGCACGAAGACGCCATCGACCTGCCGCCGAATGCGCAACTGCTGGCCAGCAGCGAGCAGTGTGAGCAGCAGATGTATTGCGTGGGACCGACGCGGGTTGGCTTGCAGTTTCACCCGGAATGGAATGCCGAATCGGTGGCCCTGCTCAACCAGCACTTCGCCGATGAGTCGCCGCTGCCTCGGGGGACGCAGGACAGCGCCGCCTACGCCAGCGTTTTTGACTGGTTGCAGGCGACGCTGGATCAGTGGTGGGTGAAAATTTAAAAGCCAGATCAAAAGATCGCAGCCTGCGGCAGCTCTTACAGGAGGACGCATTTCAATGTAGGAGCTGCCGCAGGCTGCGATCTTTTCGGTTACATCAACACTCGCAACCGATCACGGCTTTCACCGGCCGTTGCGCCGCGACACTCAACTCAAACCCTTCATCCAGCCACCCGGTCACGCCGCCAATCATCTCCTTGACCGGGTAGCCCAGCGCCGCCAGTTTCACCGCAGCCTTGTTGGCGCCGTTGCAGTGCGGCCCCGCGCAATAAACCACGAACAGGCTGGTTTTCGGGTAGGCCGCCAAACCTTCGGCAGTGAGCAAGCGCCCCGGAATATTGATCGCACCCGGTACATGGCCACGTTCGAATGCCAGCGGGCCGCGGACATCAACCAGAACAAAATCAATGAGGCCGGCCTGTTGACTGCCGTGGACGTCGGAGCAATCGGTTTCGAATGTAAGACGGTTGCTGAAATGCATCAGGGCGATGGCCGATGGTGCGGCAGGAATTTCGCGAACAAGGCTGGTCATGGGCAGTTCTCCAGAGCGTCAGTGGGTGTGAACAGACTTTATCCGCCTGCCACTTGCGGCTACAGTGGCGCACAGGACACTCACCGGGAACTTTCCGCCAAATGCAATCAGCCCCTGGATTGGTCGCAATTCTGGCCTACGACGGCCTCTGTACCTTCGAGTTCGGCATCGCCGTGGAGATCTTTGGCCTGCCGCGACCGGAGTTCGATTTCCCGTGGTACGAGCATCAGATTGTCGCGGTCGATCAAGGACCAATGCGCGCGATGGGCGGCATCCAGGTCTTGGCCGATGGCGGCCTGGAACTGCTCGAACACGCCCGGACCATCATCATTCCCGGTTGGCGTGACCGCAACGCGGCGGTGCCCGAAGCGTTGCTTGCAGCCCTGCGTCAGGCCCATGCCCGAGGCGCGCGGTTATTGTCGATCTGTTCAGGGGTTTTCGTGCTGGCTGCCACCGGATTGCTCGATGGTCATGGCGCCACGACGCACTGGCGCTACACCACGGAACTGGCCGGACGTTTTCCGAACATCCTGGTGGACCCGGATGTGCTGTATGTCGATTCGGGTCAGTTGATCACCTCGGCCGGCAGCGCTGCGGGCATCGATGCCTGCCTGCATCTGGTCACACGGGATTTCGGTACGCAGGTATCCAATGCCGTAGCGCGGCGACTGGTGATGTCTCCGCAACGCACCGGTGGCCAGGCGCAATTCATTCCGACACCGGTCAGTCCTACACCGCGCAGCGATCTTTCCCGCGTCATGCAGTGGGCACGTGAACGTCTGCATGAACCGCTGGAAGTGCGCGACCTGGCCAGCGAAGCGGCCATGAGCGAGCGCACCTTCCTGCGCCGTTTCAGTGAAGCCAGCGGTCAGTCGCCCAAGACCTGGCTGCAACACGAACGCCTGGGCCGCGCCCGCGAACTGCTGGAAAGCACCGATCAAGGCACCGAGCAGATCGCCCAGCGCTGCGGTTATCGCTCGGTGGAAAGCTTCCGCGTGGCGTTTCGCAGCGTGGTCGGCGTGCCACCGTCGGTGTATCGGGAACGGTTCGGGCGCAAGGTCAAGGCCATGTCCTGAGGTGTTGTTCAGGGCTTGCGCAGCAGATAGGTGTCCATGATCCAGCCATTGGCCAACCGCGCCGCCTTGCGCACTCGCTCGATCTCATCTGCCACATCTTTGAGCTTGCCGCTGATCAGGATTTCATCCGGCGTCCCGAGGTAAGCGCCCCAGTAAATCTCGGTGTCCTGATCCGCCACCTGATGGTAGGCATCCTGCGCATCCAACATCACCACCAAGCTGTCCGCATTGCTGACCTGCCCCGCCGCCAGACGCCGTCCGGTGGTGATTTCAACCGAGCGGCCAATCTGATTGAGCGGCACTTTGTGCTGCGCTGTCAGCGCCTGGACGCTGGTGATGCCGGGAATCACCTCGAACTCGAACGCACACGCGCCTGAGGCCAGAATCGCCTGCAAGATGCGGATTGTGCTGTCGTACAACGCCGGATCACCCCACACCAGGAAACCGCCGCATTGCTCGTCGGACATTTCCTCGTTGATCAGCCGTTCAAAGGTCCGCTGCTTGGCCAGGTTCAGATCGTCGACACTGGACGTGTAGTCCACATCGCCCCGCTCGCGTTCCGGGCTCAAGGCTTCGACAAAGCGGTAATCGCGATCGGTGATGTAGCGCTCGCAAATCTCCCGGCGCAGGTCGATCAGCTTGTCTTTGCTCTGGCCCTTGTCCATGAGGAAAAACACGTCGACCCGATTCAGCGCCTTCACTGCCTGCATGGTGATGTAATCGGGGTTGCCGGCGCCGATGCCGATAATCAGGAGTTTTTTCATCAAAGCGTTCCTTCAGGGTCAGTGCCCGGCAAGCGTAGCCTCCAGTATCCATTGAACCTCAGTTCGATGGCCGACAACGGTTCAACATCAATCAGGTTGAACGCCGAACTTCGCAACACCGTGGTGAGCGCGGCGCGGATGATGAACGGATGGGTTACGGCCACGACATGACCGGGTGCAGCCTCCAGTGTCGCGATCCAGGCGCTCACCCGCTCAGTGACTTGCGCCGCTGACTCGCCACCGTGGGGCGCTGAATTCGGGTCGGCAAGCCAGGATTGGAGTAATTCAGGTTCGGCTTTTTGCAGATCGTTGATGCGAACCCCGCTCCATCGGCCGAAATCGCAGTCCCTGAGCGCCGCGACAACTTCCGCGCTGCTACCGAACAATTCGGCGGTTTGCCGGGCCCGCAGCTCCGGACCGCACAGCAATTTCGGCGGATGCTTGAATTGAGAACTGCGCGCGCCCCTTGCTGATTGCCAATCCATCTCCAATGGCTCATCCGTAGGAAAACGCGCCAGTTTCTGTGCGACGGTTCGAGCGTGGCACATCAAGGTCAAACGGGTCGCCTGCACGAAGGATCACTCTGTCGATAGAAAGGAAAAACGGCGTCGCGGCGCCAGTCATCGCGCAATTGTGCCGTAAGCGCCCTGATTCGCCGAGGCATTTCATCCAACAAGTACAGCTACATCCGACCACTCTTTAGGCAATAACCTACAAGCCCAGTCGAATTGCCCGTAGCCCTGTTTCGCCCCTTGGGCGGGTGTTGAACACCGCACGAAAATTAACTAGACATGTTGTACGCCTTAACTAAATACTCCTTTCAACGGATTATGACCCCCACCATCCAGCAGGAGCCCGGATGCCTTCATGCCAAGACCCGATCACCGACCCCGGTGATTCGCACGCAAAGCCGTATGCATTTTGATGACCCCGTCCGGATATCACGGATCGCGCCGGGCATCGCGTGTGGCCGTCCCAACAAGTAACGAATGACAAAAAAAGAGCGGCGCCTGACAGGTCGACCGCCGTTTTATAGTGTGGAAACCGACAGTGATAGTCAGGCCCGGCACCCGTTGCCGAGCCCTTTGATACAGGAGTGCATCCATGCTGGTCTTGCGTCCAGTGCAGTTAACCGACCTGCCCCAATTGCAGCGACTGGCTCGCGAAAGCCTGGTGGGCGTTACGTCCTTGCCGGACGACAGCGAACGCCTGCGCGACAAGATTCTCGACTCCTGCACGTCGTTCGAACAAGACGTGCAGAGCCCCGGCCCGGAAAATTACTTCTTTGTGCTGGAGGACTCGACGACTCAAAAACTGGCGGGGTGCTCGGAAATACTCGCCACCGCCGGCTTCAGCGAACCGTTTTACAGCCTGCGCAACCGCCACTTCAACAGTGCCTCGCGGGAACTCAATATCGAGCATGGCGTACCCGCGCTGTCGTTGTGTCATGACCTCAGCGGCCACACCTTGCTGCGGGGCTTTCACATCGATGCCGCGCTGGAGGGCACAGCGTTTTCCGAACTGTTGTCACGGGCCAGGCTGCTGTTCATCGCGGCCCATGTCCGGCGGTTTTCCGATGCGGTGATTACCGAGATCGTCGGCTACAGCAGCGACGAAGGCCACTCGCCATTCTGGGACGCCGTGGGCAAGCATTTCTTCGACCTGCCCTACGTCGAGGCCGAACGGCTTTGCGGCCTGGAAAGCCGGACCTTTCTCGCCGAACTGATGCCGCAATACCCGATTTACGTGCCGATGCTGTCCCAGGCCGCGCAGGACTGCATCGGCCGCATCCACCCCGATGGCCAGGAAGCCTTCGATATCCTCGAGCGCGAGGGGTTCGAAACCAACAGTTATGTAGACCTGTTCGATGGCGGCCCGACGCTGTATGCACGCACCGCCGGGATCCGTTCCATCGCGCAAAGCCACACGGCGTCGGCAAAGCCCGGCTCAACCATCGATGCCCGCGGCCGATACCTGGTGAGCAACGATTCGCTGGAAAATTTCCGCGCTATCGTTGCTGATCTGGACGATGTTGCCGGGCAATCGGTGACCCTGGACGCCGGGATGTGTGCTGCGCTGAGGGTGAGCAACGGCAGCCCTGTCCGGCTGATCGCACTGTGAGCACCTCGTGGGCCCGTGCCCGATCACAACGCCTGAGCAGGCACGCAAAAGGAGTTGCTGCATGATTGTCCGCCCGGTTCAGGTCACTGACCTGCCTGCCTTGCTCACGCTGGTGCAACAGGCAGGCCGCGCGCTGACTAGCCTGTCGGCTGACGAAAACCGCCTCGCCCACCGTCTGCGCTGGGCCAAGAGAACATTCGCCGAACAGGTCGAACGGGCCGATGCCGATTACCTGTTCGTCCTTGAGGACGACGATCAGCAAGTGATCGGCGTCAGTGCCCTGACGGGAGCCGTTGGCCTGCGCGAACCCTGGTACAACTACCGGGTCGGGCTGACGGTCAGTTCATCAGCGGATCTGGGTATCCAGCGACACATTCCGACCCTGTTCCTGAACAACGAAATGACCGGTCAATCGGAACTCTGCTCATTGTTTCTGCACCCCGATCAACGTCTGGGCAATCACGGCCGATTGCTATCCCTGAGTCGCTTGTTGTTTGTAGCGGAGTTCCCGCACCTGTTTGGCGAAAAGCTCATCGCCGAACTGCGCGGCAGTGCCGATGAGCAGGGCTGTTCGCCCTTCTGGGACAGTGTGGGTCGGCATTTTTTCAAGATGGATTTCAGCCATGCCGATCATTTGTCGGGGCTGGGCAACAAGTCGTTCATCGCCGAACTGATGCCACGCCAACCGATTTACACTTGCCTGCTCACCGAACAGGCCCAGGCCGTCATCGGCAAGCCTCATCCGAACAGCGAGCCAGCCTTGAAAATCCTTGCCGCCGAGGGTTTTGCGCACAAGGGCTACATCGACATCTTCGATGCGGGTCCGGTCATCGAGGCACCTACCGCAGGCATCCGCACGGTGCGCGACAGTCAACTGCTGGAATTGGCCATTGGCACCCCGGACGACCAGGCGCCGACATGGCTGGTCTACAACCGCCGCCTGGAAAACTGCCGTATCACCGCAGTTCCGGCCCGACAGTCGGGTCGCAGCCTGATCGTCGATCGCCTCACGGCCAAACGCTTGCAGTTGCAGCCGGGTGATTCTGTTCGGGCCGTGCCGCTGCTCAACCAACAACAGCACGCCGTAGCGGCCTGACCATTCACGTCAGAATGCAGCACACAGTATCCCCACGATCAAAAGGCAGAAATAGCGCTAAATTCGTCATCATTCTCCACCTCCCTACGTGATAGCCTTTTACACTTTCGGCGTTGACACTTTTGCTCAAGCCCTTCCATTTCCATTGGTGGAACCCATATGTCCAGGCTGTCTCATCAAGATTTACGCCGCAATTTTCGTCAACTGTTCGCTTCCAACACCTGCTATCACACGGCATCGGTCTTCGATCCGATGTCGGCGCGCATCGCCGCCGACCTTGGGTTTGAGGTTGGGATCCTGGGTGGTTCGGTGGCCTCGTTGCAGGTGCTGGGCGCCCCTGACTTTGCCTTGATCACCCTCAGCGAATTCGCCGAGCAGGCCACCCGCATCGGCCGTGTCGCCCAATTGCCGGTCATTGCCGACGCCGACCACGGCTACGGCAATGCACTCAACGTGATGCGCACCATCGTCGAACTCGAACGTGCCGGCGTGGCCGCCCTGACCATCGAAGACACCTTGCTGCCGGCGCAATTCGGCCGCAAATCCACCGACCTGATCACCGTCGCCGAAGGCGTCGGCAAGATCCGCGCGGCACTGGAAGCACGCTGCGACTCGGAAATGGCCATCATCGCCCGCACCCATGCGGGGATTCTGCCGGTCCAGGAAATCATCAGCCGCACCAAGCAATATCAAGCCGCCGGCGCGGACGGGATTTGCATGGTGGGCGTGAAAGATTTCGACCATCTGGAACAGATCGCCGAGCACCTGAGCGTTCCGTTGATGCTGGTGACCTACGGTAATCCGCTACTGCGTGATGACCAACGCCTGGCCGAGCTGGGCGTGCGCGTCGTCATCGATGGCCATGGCGCCTACTTCGCCGCGATCAAGGCGACGTACGACAGCCTGCGCGAACAACGGCAGATCTTCACCCAGGCCGCGGACCTGAACGCGACAGAACTGACCCATACCTACACGCAGCCTGAGGAATACATTCGTTGGGCGGAGGAGTTCATGCACGTTAAGGAGTGATGGGCAGCCAGTAATCCTCTGTCGCCTGACACGACGCCATCGTCGGAACGCCGCCCGATGCAAGCTCGCTCCTACAGAGGACGGGTGGATCTGCAAGAAATTGGTCGGCTTGCAGACCGCCATCGCGGGCAAGCCCGCTCCCACAGGGGATTTGTGAAGACCAATCAAACCGAATCAAGCAGCTCATGCTCCGCTCGACCATCCCCACAACAGATAACCCGATTTCGACCACTGGTCTTGGCCTCATACAACGCCTGATCAGCATCGTTGAGCCACCGGGTGGCATCCGTGTGACTTGGGTCGAACGCCGCCAGCCCAATACTCAGGCTGACCTTCAGCGCTGGACTCTGCTCATAGCCCAAGGTAGCGAAGCGCTCCCGCAGGGCTTCCATGACAGCAGCGGCGCTGCCCAGGGGCAGGTTCGGCAGGATCACGCAGAACTCGTCGCCACCATAACGCCCGGCAACATCAGTGGCCCGCAGGTTCTGCCTGAGTATCTTGCTCAATTGCCGCAACACGATGTCACCGGCGACATGGCCGTACGTGTCGTTGATGCTTTTGAAATGGTCGATGTCGATCAAGGCAATCGCCCCGCCCTGAGGCTGGCGTTGGCAGCGCTGGAACTCGACTTCCAGTTGGTCCTTCCAGGCGCCGTGATTGAGCAGGCCGGTCAGGCTGTCGGTGCGGCTCAGGGCCAGTAACTCACGTTTCTGCCGGCCGAGGGTATGGGCCTGGCGAAAACAGATCAGGCCCAATGCCAACGGATAAAAACACATCAGGGGCAGGCAGGCGTACAGCTGCAGCTGGCTGGTTTCAGGAATGAACAGCGGCGTGAAGATGAGCCATCCGACACCGATGCCGAGAATCTGCGCGGCAGTACCCGCCAGCAGAAAACGCAAGCCACCGATGGCCACGTTATTCATTGCCATCATGGAAATGGTGGTAGCGCTGGGCAGTGGATTGAATTGCATGGCGGCAACCCAGAAGCCGCCCATAAAGGCATCCACCAGCAAATTACGGTGTTCGGCGTGATAAGGCCTGGCGGCTCGTCGCGCCCATTGATAGGCCAGGTGTGGCCAGAGCAAGCCGTTGAACAGCATCACGCCCCAGACCCAGGGCGCCGGATTCAGCGGGTACATCGCCGCACTCACGCACAGCAAACCCAGAACGAGGCCAAGGGCACGCGATGCGTAGAGCCTCCTGGCCAGTGAAAGTCCTTTTCCTCCCACGTTTCCCATTGGGACCTCTGCACCACAGAACGGAACCTGATTACACCGAAGGTTGCGAGGTGTGCTCGAAGTCTATCAGGGCAACGTTAAATAGCCATCACCGGCTGGCAGGCTGAATACCCTGACATAGACACAATACGCGGGCGCCATGATTGGCTATACATGAAGAACAGGTTGGACTCGTCACGACAAAAAAGGAGACCCATGCAGACCTTTCAAGTGCTGATCATCGGCAGCGGCTTTGGCGGCCAGTGTGCAGCGGTGAATTTGCTCAAGGCCGGCATCACTGACTTTCGCCTGTTGGAACGGCGGGACTTCTTCGGTGGCACCTGGTGCCAGAACACCTACCCCGGTGCAGCCGTCGACGTGCCCTCGCCGCTTTACTCATTGTCCTTCGCCCCTTACCGCTGGACGCAGATGTTCGCCGAACAAGCCGAACTGCATCGCTACACCGGCTACGTGGTGGAGCATTTCGGCCTGCGCGACCGGGTGGAACTCCAGGCCAATGTCGAGCGTGTCGAATGGGACGACATCGGCAAACGCTGGGCCGTGCACACCGCCGGCAAAGGCACGTTCCACGCACAATTCCTGATCAATGCCACAGGTCCTTTGAGCCAACCGGTAGTGCCGCACTTCGAAGGTCAGGAACGCTTTCAGGGCAAAACCTTTCACACCAACCATTGGGACCATTCCTACGATTACCGGAAAAAACGCGTAGCCATCGTCGGCAGTGGCGCCAGTGCGGCCCAGGTGATTCCGGCAATCGCCCCGGACGTCGCGCACCTGCATGTGTTCCAGCGCACGCCGCATTGGGTGTTGCCTCGGGCGGACCGCACGTTCGGCCGTTTCCAGCGTTGGTTGCTTGGGCTCAAACCGGCCTACAAGCTGCTGCGCTGGATGATCTACTGGCAATTCGAAACCCGGGTGATTGCCTTCAAATACTCGAAGCCGGCCGTGCGCATGGTCCAGCATCAGGCCCTGCGATTTCTCAAGCGCCAGGTGCCAGACGTCGAACTGCGGAAAAAGCTGACGCCGGATTACACCATCGGCTGCAAACGGGTAATCCTTTCCAGCACTCTGTACCCGGCGCTGGCCCGCAGTAACGTGACGCTGCACAGCCGTGAACAAGGGATCGCCGCGATCGACGAAACCGGCATCGTCATGCAGGACGGCCAGCATATCGATCTCGACCTGATCGTCTGGTCCACCGGTTATGACGCCACCGACGGGGTGATTTCCTACCCGGTCACCGGCAAAAACGGCACGCAATTGCGAAACGTCTGGGCCGAGTACCCTCGCGCCTACCTCGGCACCAGCCTGCCGGACTTTCCCAACCTGTTTATCGTCACCGGCCCGAACACCGGCATCGGCCACACGTCAGCGCTGTTTATCATCGAATCGCAGATGAACTACATCCTCGACTGCATTCGCACATTAAAAACACAAGGTTTGCGCAGTATCGAAGTTCGCCCCGAGGCAGAACGTACCTACACTGAAATGATCCATAGAGAAATGGAGCGCACGGTGTGGAAGTCCGGTGGCTGCCACAGTTGGTATCAAAGCAAGAGCGGTCATGTGATTGCCATGTTTCCGGGGTTCAGTTTCAGCTTCCACCGCTTGACCCGAGCCCTGAAACCCGCCGATCACATATTGTCCTGAGCCTTTAGAAGGAAGACATCCGATGCTTTTACTGGTTGTCGCTATCGCGGTTTTCGCGGCCTGGAGCTGGCTGAGCTACCCGGCCATCGGTTATTGGCTGTACAACTTGAGCACCGCCGCCGAGGCCAAGTTGTACAAGCTGCACAAGATTGTCGTGCCCATCAGCGAAATGACCGTCTCGACCTGGCAAGGCGGGCCGTACGAAGCATCCAGCAATGTCTTGATGCTGCACGGCTTCAGTGCCGACAAAAATATCTGGCTGCGTTTTGCCCGGTACTTTGTCAGCAACTACCGAGTGATCATCCCCGACATTGCCGGTCATGGCGAAACCGGCTTCAAGGCCGGTGGCGGCTACGACATCCCGCTGCAGGCCAAGCGCATGATTCAGTTACTTGACGTTTGTGGGGTCGAGAAGGTTCATGTGATCGGCAACTCGATGGGCGGCTACCTGGCGGCATGGCTGGCGGCCACGTATCCGGAGCGCATTGTCTCGGTCGCCCTGATCGATCCGGCCGGCGTCACCTCGCCCGAACCCAGTGACCTGGAGCGCCATTTGGCCAAGGGCCACAACCCGTTCCTGATTCACTCCCGTGAAGAATTCAAATACTTCTATGCCATGACCATGGCCGATCCACCGTGGGTGCCACGCGTGGTGCTGGACGCCATCGCCCACCGCTATGAACAATCGCGCGACGAACTGGAAGAAATCTTCAGCGATTTTCGCGCCAGCCCGCCGATGGAGCCAAAACTGCCGGAGATCACGGCGCCGGCGTTGCTGCTGTGGGGGCGCAAGGATCGCCTGATCGATGTCAGCAGCGTGGCCATCTGGAGCAAGGGCATCGCCGATCTGCGGGTGGAAATCTGGGAAGGCATCGGGCACATGCCAATGGTCGAGGCGCCAGCGGGTTCTGCACGCCTGTATCGGGAGTTTTTGGCATCGCTGCGCTCGGAAAGCCCTCAGGATCAACGACTGCACTAAACATGCAGTCCTTTGCAGAATGAAGTTCGTCCGAAACTTCGTTTGTCGGCGTCGCTGAAGGCTGCGATCTTTTCTCCCATCCTTCACGTCACCGCGCCAGGAATTTCGTTCATGAATCACCCGAGCTTCGTCAGCCCCGACCTGATCCGCCAACGCTTCTCCAAAGCGATGTCCGACATGTACCGCGAAGAAGTGCCGCTGTACGGCGCGCTGATGGAGCTGGTGGAACAGACCAACCGCCACGTGCTGGACAGCGATCCGCAAGTGGCCCGGCAGTTGAACAGCACCGGCGAAATCGAACGCCTGGACCTGGAGCGCCATGGCGCGATCCGGGTCGGGACGGCCACTGAACTGGCCACCCTCGCCCGCCTGTTCGCGGTGATGGGCATGCAACCCGTGGGTTATTACGACCTGACCCCGGCCGGCGTACCGGTGCACTCCACGGCATTTCGCGCCGTGCACGAAGCGGCGCTGCAAGTCAGCCCGTTCCGCGTCTTCACCTCGCTGTTGCGTCTGGAGCTGATCGAAGACATTGAATTGCGGGCGTTCGCCCAATCGGTGCTGGATAAACGTTCGATTTTCACCCCGACCGCGCTGACCCTCATCGATCGCGCCGAAAGCCAGGGCGGCCTTAGCGAACAAGAGGCAGAAGAGTTCGTCAAACAGGCGCTGGAAACTTTCCGCTGGCACCACAGCGCCACCGTCACCGCCGAGCAGTACCAGAAACTCAGCGCCCAGCATCGCCTGATTGCCGATGTGGTGGCGTTCAAAGGTCCGCACATCAATCACCTGACACCGCGCACCCTGGACATCGACATCGTCCAGGCGCAAATGCCGGCACACGGCATCACCCCCAAAGCGGTGATCGAAGGCCCGCCGCGTCGCCAGTGCCCGATCCTGCTGCGTCAGACCAGCTTCAAGGCGCTCGATGAACCGGTCGCCTTCACCGATCAGGCCAAAACCCAAGGCAGTCACAGCGCCCGCTTCGGCGAGATCGAACAACGCGGCGCGGCCCTTACGCCTAAAGGTCGAGCGCTGTATGACCGCTTGCTCAATGCTGCGCGGGACGAACTCAAGGACTTCCCCAACGAAGCCAACGCCGAGCGCTACAACGCTTTGATGACGCAGCACTTCAGCGAATTTCCTGACACCTATGAAGGCATGCGCCGACAGGAACTGGCGTACTTTCGCTACTTCGTGACGGAAAAAGGCCTGGCCGCCGCCGAGCTGAAAACCTTGCCTCTGGAAGACCTGGTCAGCGACGGTTATCTGCGGGTTGAACCGTTGGTGTACGAAGATTTCCTGCCGGTGAGCGCGGCAGGGATTTTTCAGTCAAACCTGGGGGACGCCGCGCAGACTCACTATGGTGTGCATTCCAATCAGCAGGCGTTCGAGAAAGCGTTGGGGCGTTCGACCATTGATGAATTGGGACTGTATGCGGAGACGCAACGGCGTTCGATCGAGCAGTGTTTTGCCGCACTGAGTAATTGACCGTTAAAAAAGATCGCAGCCTGCGGCA